>SFNX01000040.1 GCA_004552595.1 Lachnospiraceae bacterium
CAAAATGCTTATCTTTTGGTCTTTGGTTCGGAATAGTGTAGTGCTGGCGGTCTATCTATTGTTTTCGGTTGCTTGCTTCTTTACCGTACATGAGCATTTATGCATGATTTCAAGCATTTCCTTTGGCGTAACTATATAGGATTTTGCAGGAAAATGCTTGATATTTCCTGTCACAAGATATGCTTCATCGTGCTCCTTGCGACCTTCCATAACCACTTCGTAGAAAACGATATCCTTAGGATCAGGAATTATTTCCTCTACTGGAACCGCATCCACAAATATTCCTCTATCAACGATTCCATCAATCAATATCTCCACAGTATTTTGATTGAACTTAAATTTGGGTCGTGCTAAAACCTCCCGGTACTCTGCTATCATTTCATCACTTAACAAAGGAATCAAATCACCCAAAAGTGCCTCATTAGCAATCTGACCTGGAATAGACTGAATTTTTAATATTGCGGAGACCAATACATTTGTATCTATTACTGCATAATATCGCATCGCATTGCCTCCTGTTATTTTGCCTTTCTAACTGCCTCAATTTCAGCATTTATTTCTTCCAATGACATTTCTGAAGTACCATTTTCCACTGCTGCATTGCTTAACTCCTGAAGAGCTCTTGCTGCTCTTTCAGCTTTATAATCGTTCTTTGGCAATGTCATATTAAAAGGAACACCATTTACCATTACCGATCTTTTTAAAAACATTCTCACCGCAGTAGATAAATCAATTCCCAATGCATCATAAACAGCAGTTGCCTGATTTTTTAATTCATCATCAATTCTAACCTGTACTAATGTAGTTGCCATATCAAGCACCTCCTTTTATTTGTTCGTACTTCAATTGTACTACATTGTATGACATTGTCAATCAGATATGAGTTAAATTCAAAAATTACTCTTATTTATTACTGAATTTCTCTTTCCATGAATGCAGTTTCTGCCTCTGCCATTGCAGCTCTTTCAACATCCGGAGTAATAACCAGCTTTCCATTCTCACAACTGATGGAAACATAATCTCCGATATCAAAACCAAGTTCCTTAAGCCATTGACCTTTCAGTGTGATTGTCTGCTTTTTCGGTTGCTCAAGAGGCACACAGTTTCCACATTTTTTGTAAAAGGAAATTGATCTATAACGCATACCTTCACCGGCTTGTAGTACCAGCTAAGCATCTGCAAATCGCGCGCGAGGCTTTGCGGTTTGCAGGAAATGTAGACGATATTGTTAACGCCATAGTCCATAATCTTTCGAAGTGCCTTCGGATTCACGCCGTCTCTTGGCGGGTCTAGAATAATGTAATCCGGCTTCTCATTAATGTTATCAAGTGCCTTAAGCACGTCATCTGCAATAAATTCGCAATTAGTAAGGCCATTAAGACTGGCGTTTTCCCTTGCTGCAATAACTGCTTCCTCAACAATTTCAACGCCAATCACTTTCTTCGCAACCGGTGCAATCAGCTGCGAAATCGTTCCGGTTCCGGAATACAAATCATAGATAACGCTGTTATTTTTCAAGTCTTTGTTCACATATTCCCGCGCCTTATTGTAAATCACCTCCGCAGACAGTGAGTTTGTCTGGAAAAAAGAAAAGGCCGATACTTTAAACTTCAACCCTAAAAGTTCTTCGAAGAAATGGTCCCTGCCATAAAGGACATCCGTTTTCTCATTCTTAATCGCATCAGACATTGAGTCATTGATTGTATTAAGAATCCCGACAATCTTACCATCAAGCTTCAGACTAAGAAGAAGGTTGACATAATCTTCGAGTAATCCCTGCTCACAGCAGATTGTGTCGCAAGGCTTCTGCGATGAGGTCACCAAATCCACAAGAATCTCGCCAGTCCTCTTCCCCTTTCTCACAAGAAGGTGGCGTAAATACCCCTCGTGAGACTTCTTATGGTAATAGCTTGTCTCCTTGCCCCTGAAATATGCAACCGTTTCCTTAATTATTACACGGTAATCCTCATCGACGATTTTGCATTCATCAACAGTGACAATATCGTAAAAACTACCCTTCTTATGCATTCCAAGCTCCAGTGGACCGTCCTTTTTCGAATCGCCAAATGAGAACTCCATCTTGTTACGGTATCCCTCAATCTGAGGTGAAGGGAGAATACCCTCCCACACACAATTTTCATCAATATATTCACCAATAAGTTCCTTTACTTCATTCTCCTTGTTTTCAAGCTGCTTTTCATATGGAATGTGTCTGTATGCGCAGCCGCCGCACATTCCAAAATGCTTACAATCCGACATAAATTCCTACTTTCAATAATAATTCATTAACAACAATACAATCCTGAATTTGAAAAAGCCCGCTCAAGGCGGGCTTCAAAATCAATATTTACTTTTTCTCATCCTCGAAGAATTCATCTTCGAAGTCCGGCTCATAGTCGTCATCTTCCCACTCATCTTCGAAGTCGTCAAGATAATCCGGCGCGAAGTATAAATAGAGCGCATAAGCAATCGCTGCAATGGCTGCAACACCAAGTACAATTCCGCAAACAATTGCAATTGTATTGCACTTTTTCTCTTCCTGCTCCTTCTTCTTAAGGAAGTCAGCAGCCTTAATTGTGTTCAGCACATCATTAGCCTTTGCAACGCCAAGTGCTTCCTGAGCCTTAACTGTTTTTATAAATTCGTCTAATCTTTCCATAGTGATTCCCCTTTTTTAAAAACACTGTTGACCGTTATTCTAGTGATCCCTCGTTACACTAATACTAACATAAAGAACTCAAAGTAGCAACACATTCTAGACCTTCTTAAGCTTTGCAAAAGCGGCAAACATCTTCTTAATTCCATACTTTTCAAAGTCTACTGCCACTTCAAAATCTCTGCCGCCATCAACTATTGAGACGACTTCTCCGACGCCAAATTTAATGTGACTTACTCTGTCTCCTACATTGTATTCAAGGCCGTCTGATTTGACTAAATCCTTTCCTTTAGTCATAGTATCAGCCTGTAATATAAACGGTTTTATGTCAACCTTAGTTTTAGGTCTGCCGGTTCCCTTAGCACTTCCATACCCGCTGGAATTTTCTTCTTGGTTCCTTCTTCCCGGAAGCTTATTATCAAGCATAAGTGAAGGCATTTCTGCAATAAATCTTGAGACTGCATTAAACTGAAGCTCGCCTCTTACCACTCTTGACTTCGCATATGTAAGAGTCAGTTCATCCATTGCACGTGTAATTCCAACGTAGCAAAGTCTTCTCTCTTCCTCAATCTCATCTTCATCATCACTGATAATTGTCATATAGCTTGGGAACAGCCCATCTTCCATACCTGCCATATATACACGTGGGAATTCAAGTCCCTTAGCTGCATGTAAAGTCATAAGAAGCACTTTATTACCGTCAGAATCAACTCTGTCAATATCTGCAACAAGCGCCACCTCTTCTAAAAACGCCGACAACAGCTTACCGCTCTTTGTATTTCCAGAACTTATGTCAACCTCAGATCCAACACCGTCTGCATTCACAGCGGAGTCCTTTTCATTCTCACCCCTATAATTCTCTGAAAACACCTTGGCCTTCGTAATAAGCTCTTCAATATTTTCAATTCGATCATCTGCATCAGGATCATCCGATGCCTCAAGCTCCGCAAGATAGCCCGTTTCATCAAGAATACAGTGAATCAGCTCATCAACGCTCATCTCTAAAGCCTTTGCTCTGAACACGCGGATCATATTCGTAAACGCATCAAGCTTCTTTTTGCCTGCGCCAAGCCCCGGCACATATTCGCTGTCAAGAAGGGCGTCAAAAAGGCTCATATCGTTATCAATTGCGAACTGCTGCACCCTGTTAAGCGAAGTTGCACCGATTCCGCGCCTTGGAACATTGATGATTCGCTTAACTGCTAAGTCGTCTTTTCCGTTATCAATTGTCTTAAGATACGCTAAGATATCCTTGATTTCTCGCCTCGAATAGAAGTTTATGCCGCCGACAACGTCATATGGTATGCCAAAAAAAATAAATTTTTCTTCTAACAAACGGGACTGCGCATTCGTTCTGTAAAGCACAGCATTGTCACGATAATTCACGCTTCCGTTTGCTACATTTTTGCTAATCTCTGATGCAATATATTCCGCTTCTTCATAGGCTGTTTCAAACTGACGTAAATGAACTCTTTCTCCGTTTTCCTTTTTAGTCCACAAAGACTTTTCCTTACGCCCGCTGTTATTTTTAATGACGGCATTTGCAACATCAAGAATTATCTGCGTTGAGCGGTAATTCTGCTCAAGTCTTACAACCTTAGCATCAGGATAATGCTTTTCAAAATCAAGAATATTCCTTATATTTGCACCCCTGAACTTATAAATTGACTGGTCGTCATCGCCAACAACACAAATATTTCTATACTTATTTGCAAGCAGTCTCACAAGCTCAAACTGCACTGTATTCGTGTCCTGATACTCATCTACCATTATATACTTAAATCGTTCCTGATAACTTTCAAGTACATCCGGGCAACGTGTAAACAGTTCAACCGTCTTAAGTAACAAATCATCAAAATCAAGCGCGTTGCTCTTTTTAAGCACTTCCTCGTATTCTTTGTATACACGAACATAATCGTTCATGCCAAAATCACCGGCATTATCGCGTGCAAACTGATTTGCAGTTATCATCTCATTTTTGCAGCTTGAGATACAGTTAATCAGTGCGCGCGCTGATGTGTACTTTGTATTGATTTCAAAACGCTTGATGATGTCGTTAATTACTGACTTTACATCGTCTGTATCATAAATCGTATAGCTCGTGTCATAGCCGATTCTGTCTATGTACCTTCTTAATATACGTGCGCATGTTGAATGGAATGTCGCAACCCATATCGACTCTGCGCCGTATCCGACAATGTCGTTGATTCTCTCGCGCATTTCACCTGCTGCTTTATTTGTAAAGGTGATAGCCAGTATGTTAAACGGGTTGATGCCCTTTTCCTTTATCATATATGCGGTACGGTTAGTGATAACGCGTGTTTTACCTGAACCCGCCCCTGCTAAAATGAGAAGCGGTCCTTCAATATAAAGGGCCGCTTCCTTTTGTTTATCATTTAGAGTTTCTACTACGCTCATAATTCTTCCTTAACTTAGTCAGCCTAATCTGTTAAATATCATCTCATATCCGTCATTACCGTATGACAACGATCTGTTTACTCTACTGATAGTAGCTGTTGAAGCACCTGTCTTCTCAGCTATTTCCATGTATGTCTTCTTATCTCTAAGCATTTTGGCAACGTCTAAGCGCTGGGAAAGAGAGAGAATCTCGTTTATAGTGCACAAATCCTCAAAAAATGTGTAGCATTCTTCTCTCGTTTCAAGCTTAAGTATTGCATCAAACAATTCATCAACTGCTTCAGTCTTAATCTTTGGATTCATTAGTGTTCAACTCCTAACTTATCAAATAACCTGTGAAGTGAGTCCTTTTCAAGAACAAGTATCATATTGGATGTGAGCTTTTCTGAATCAATAATGAACTGCTCATCAACTACTAAAATCTTATCACCAACTTCACCGAATGTCTCAATAGGAACTCTTAAAATCTCTGATATCGAGTAGCCGCCCGGTGTAGGAGTACCGATATCTACTACATATCCCGAAAGAGTTGCAAGCGCATTTGCATATGCTCCGCTTGTGATATTGCCCATCTCACTTATGACTGACATATCCATCTCATCGATGCTCTTAATCGTATCAAGCTTTTTCTCGTAAAATGTGTTAATCAGACGCTCCGCAAATCGCTTATTAACTATATGATACATCATTCCTGTGAGGTCTGCCTTAACGTCGATTCTGATACCAAGCACCTCTTTATCATCACCGCCAAGGTAATCACTGGTAGAATCTATTCCAAGAAGCTGAACACGTGGAACCGACATATCAATTGGAGTTCCAATCAGTCCGGAAAGTGCTGTACATGCATTTCCGGCGCCGATATTTCCAATTTCTCTCATGACATCAAGCTGTGTGTCATTTAAGTTGTCGTATGCTCCCATTTATCTAATCCTTTCAGGTCTTAACACTTTAACACTGTAAAATCTGACAGTACCTTCATATATTATCACGTTTAAAATCTTCGTTCAAGTGAACATAAACCAAATCGATATTATTTTGCAATTCCTGTATTAACCGATGCATTTGTATCCCTTGTGAACAAAAGCTTAAGCGCAATCGGAGTAGCAATGCTTGAAACAATAATCAGCAGAATTACTGACGTAAAATACACAGGTGAGAGCAAATGAATCGACAACCCCTTCTGTGCAACAATAAGCGCAACCTCACCTCGGGTCATCATGCCGACACCGATTTTAAGTGAGTCGCTAAAGCTGAATTTACATAAGTAACTCACAAGTCCACATGCGATAATCTTCGTAAGTAGCGCTACGAGCACAAATCCGATTGAAAACATAAGTATTTCCGATGAAAAATCAGAAATATCAGTCTTAAGTCCGATTGATGCAAAGAAAATCGGTCCAAAAAGCATATATGAATTAATATCCATCTTCTCTGCAATATAATCCGAATCTCTTATCGAGCATAGAATAATTCCTGCCGCATATGCTCCTGTAATATCAGCAATTCCGAAATACTCTTCTGCAATGAATGCAAGTGCAAAACAATACGCAAGTCCCGCAATCGGAATTCGTCTTGTGTGCGGCCATCTCTTGTCAACTTTCTTAAATATCTTGTATGAAATAAATCCTACAATTCCCGAGAATACAAAGAATAAAACGGTTCTTATGCACACATCAAGTACACCACCCTGTCCCGAGCTTAACGATACAACAAATGTCAGGACGATAATACCGATAACATCATCAATAATAGCCGCTGCAAGGACAGTAGTTCCGACCTTACTCTTAAGATATCCAAGCTCTTTAAGTGCCGATACCGTAATTCCTACCGATGTTGCTGTCATGATAGTGCCAATAAATACAGCTTTGTAAAAATCAGGCGTCCCTACGCTTGCAAATCCGTAGAAGCATCCATATAATACGGTTCCGCCTGCAAGCGGTACAAATACGCCGGCGCACGCAATCAAAAATGCAATCGGACCTGTTTTGACAAGTTCCTTAAGGTCTGTGCCAAGTCCTGCAGAAAACATAATAAGTATTACACCGATTTCTGCCATCTGAGCGATGAAATCGGTTGGCTGTACAAGTCCTAAAAGACTCGGTCCAATAATAAGTCCCGCAATAATCTCACCTACTACCTGCGGTGCCTTCAGCTTACGCGCAATTATACCAAAGACTTTAGCAAAGATAATAATCAATGCTAACGAATAAAAAATTTTATACGTTTCCATAATATTTCCTCAATCTGTAAAAAAACCCCTGAATAATCTTCAGGGGTTTAATAGCGAGGATGAGACTTGAACTCATAACCTCCCGGGTATGAACCGGACGCTCTAGCCAGTTGAGCCACCTCGCCATGTACAATAGCCTCTTCGCTACAACATTTGATATTTTACAGAAATATCTCCCTTTTGTCAAGAGATTTTTATCCCCAAAATCACGTCTTATTTCTTAAATTTTCAAGCTCGTTCTCAAGCTTTGCCTGCTTTCTTGCCATCTCTAAAAATTTAAGTGCTGTCGATATCTGGACTGACATACAGTAAAGCGCAACACCATCTTCAGGCTTTGACTTTGCAACTATGATTCCATAATGGCTTTCGCCTGAATAGAGTGTCATAACTGAAGCCGCATACTGATTATCTGAGTTAATATAATTATTGATTACATTATCTCTTGATACTATTACGGCCTCATCTAATTCGCTTACGTTTACTTTTCCGTTTTCAGACGATGCCACTAATCTTAATTCATCAGGACATTCCCAGCTTGAACCATTCTTATTGATAATTGGTTCATCAGCAAGAAACAAATATACATCGCCAAGCTCAAGAGTGTTCACTTTAGAAATAATGCTTCTGAATACGTTTTTATTTGTTTCTATATTTCCTTCCATTTCTCTTGAGATAAGAGGCATGAACCAGGTCCTGTATTTGTCTTTGATATGTTCCTCTCTCTTCTTAGTATAGAGGCATGAATAAATATAATCCGAAACCTTCGAAGAAGCTTTGATCAGTATTCCCCTATCAGGCTCCTTTTTGACATTGCATAAAACGTCAGCAAATAAATCGTTAATAGCACTTAAAAATGTCAGAACAGGAACATACTTCATAATCGGACTTTCCATAAGCGACTTGACATCTGCAAGAAGCGATTCGTCATTTAATCGCTCATCCGATAAACCTAAGTAGCTCTTAACATTCTTAAGTATTATCGCATCTATTATTTTATGTGCTTCGTCCGAAACAGTATCGTAAAGACCTCTTGGAATCATTCTGTTAATGAGTACTTCAGAAATCGTCGCGGAATACTGCTCAGGGTATAATATATAACGCTCCTCAAGGGCAGGAAATTCAAGCTTATCAGCAAATTTGCACCCGCATGACTGTCTTAAAATGATATTAGGAACAGTTTTCGTACTTTTGGTATTCTCTGGATCATCAATAAGGCCAATCGCCGTAATTAACGCCGTATATCCGTTAATATAAGGTCTCTGATTGATTGTAGTAAGCGGAGGCGTTGCATTTGATGTATCAGGCGTATTGTCATATCCTGTTACAGCTATGCTATGCTCACTGCTCTCACCGATTAAATATTTCCTGTATTTTTCGATAGCCTCCTTATCTCCAGTCTTAAGTGCTCTGTCGTACATTTCCTTACGTTTAAAGATGACAGGATAGGAGCAAAGTGCCATCAAATCGTTAGCGCAGCAAATTGCGTCAGCGTCAGGATTAAGGTCAAGAAGTCTGTTAATATGTTCTTCAACATCCTCATTGAATTTGCCGTATGCAATCATCGTATTATCAAAAGGAAGTCCGGCTTCAAACATTGCTTCCTTATAACCGCTTAACCGCTCTTTAGCATCATAATTATCCTTCGGTCCGCTTAAGAAAAGGATTTTACGATAACCATGATCTTTAATAAGATGATTCATTAACTGCTTAATTCCGGCTTTAGAATCATCGTATACATATCTACTATTATTTCCTTCTGTTTCATTCTCAAGATAGACAATCGGAGTTCCTGAATGTCTTAATTCAAGTTCCCTAAGTTCATAGTCAGACATGAAAATAGACATGGAACTGTATGCAACAATAAGCGCATCAATATTAAAGAGTTTATCGTAGTCAAAGATGCACGTAGACTGATAACCTAAGTCTTCCTGCTGTTTCTTATCGTAAAACTCTTTATAAAAATATGAACTCTGTACTCCTGCGAAGCATACAACGTTAACACCTGACTGTCTTGCAGCTTCATATATTCCTGAGAGTGTTTCAATTGTGTAATCCGAATTGGCATTGCCAATCATCACACCTATTGTGTGCATATTATGTAACCCTTTTCCAATCCCTACTCGTTTACATTTTTAAGTGGTCTGATTCTGTAGGTGATAATCATTTTCTCACCTGAAATCTTTGCCAAATAGACTCTTCTGACACGCTCAACAATCTTCTTCGCATCGTCAAATGAGCCTGTCGGGAACATTATTGCAATTTTATTGCCTGAATATCTGCAAAGTGAATCACCGCATCTTAATGATTTCTTAGCTGTATCAACAAAAAGACTCATAAGATTTTCATGCTTTAGAGTTTCGGCCTTATTTTCTCCCGAATATCCGAATGTCATTACAGCTAAATACATTGTCTCGCCTGTTCTTGCAAGAAGACGTCTCTGCATGTGATATACTTCCTTAAACGTCTCGAAGTTACATACAAGAGCTGATGCCATAAGATTCTCGGCTTCCATATTCTTCTGGATTGAGTCAATCTCTTTATCCATTTCAATAGCCTGTGAAACAAGCTCTTCGTAGCCGTCAATCTTTCCTTCTTCTTTGCCTTTGATTTTAATTTTCTTAAGCTCTGCATTTAATAAATCATTATCTCCTGCAAGCTCAATGGCTTTAGTGACTATACTCTCTGCCAATTCATATTCTGAACGGTTAATCAGAAGCTCAGCATATTGATAAACATCGGTAATGAATATGTCATTCAGCTTAACGGCACGCTTTACTACCCAGTGATCACTTGAGGAATCCTTAAGAAGCGGTCCTCTGTATAATTCAATTGCCGCCTTAAGACACTCTTCCTTCTTCTCATCAGAAGTCAGCTCATTAGTGCCAACAGCCGAATAAGCCTCGAAATCAAATATATCAATTGAGACATCTAACTCATTATTCCACTGATAAGCGTTTCTCTTCGAAAAGATAGAATCCTCAAGCTCCTTAATACCCTTTTCGGTCACGAGTGTTCTGTATCTGTAAAGAAGCGTACGAAGCGCCGTCCCCGGGTTCGCGTACTCCTGTCCCGACCACAAAAGCTCGAAAAGCTCCTTCTGTGTAACAGATCTGTCCTTATTAAGAATAAGGTATGCTAAGAACTGCTTTGTCTTTCTAGTATTAAGGAGGCCTTCCAAAACAGGCTTCCCATCTTTTTCAAATTCTAAACTGTCAAAAAGTTTTATGTTAACCATTACATATGCTCCGGTGCAGAAAATCCTAATAAATCAATACAAAGTAGCAACACATTCATAGTAATTTTGATAAGTTCAATGAAGCTGCCCTGTCTGTCCTTATTTTCCTCTGCCAAAATACGATTTTCGTGATAAAAGCTGTTAAATACATTCGCCACATCATATATATATGCACAAATCTTATGCGGTGCAAGCTCTGAATAAGCTGTACTCATCATTGGATGAAGCTTTGTTAGTTCAAGTGATAATGCCTTCTCTGTAGCGCTTTCTGCCTTAAGAAGCTTAGTATTATCGCTTCCACCCATTTCCTTATACTTATTAAGAATTGACTTGATTCTTACAATCGTGTAAAGAATGTATGGTCCTGTATTTCCTTCAAAGCTTGTGAACTTGTCTATATCAAAAATGTAATCCTTCGTTGCCTGGTTAGAAAGATCACCATACTTGACTGCTGCAAGCCCTACAATCTTAGAAATTTCTTTAGCTTCGGATTCATCTATATCGTGATTTCCCGTAATCTTCTTAAACATCTCCTCCTGTATGTCTTTAAGAAGGTATTCAAGTCGCATGACACCGCCATCACGTGTCTTAAACGGCTTGCCATCCTTACCGTTCATCGTGCCAAAGCCTATGAAATTAAGCTTTGTACCTTCCTTAACAATTCCTGTCTTCTCAGCACATCTGAACACTTGAACAAAATGCATATCCTGACGCTTGTCTACTACATAAATAATCTCATCAGGGTCAACCAATTCACGTCTTTGCTTAAGTGTTGCAAGGTCTGTAGTAGTATAAAGTGCCGCACCGTCTGACTTAAGTATCATGCAAGGTGGAATTTCCTTAGAATCATCCTCCCTTGCAACATCAACTACAAGTGCCCCCTCCGACTCATATGCAAAGCCATCTGATTTCATCTTTTCAACCATTGGCTCAATATCATCCTGCACTGTAGACTCACCTTTCCACCAGTCAAAGTCAACTGAAAGAGTATCGTAATTCTTCTTAAGGTCTGCAACGGAAACATTCATTATATGGTTCCAAAGTGCCCTGTATCCTCTGTCACCGTTCTGAAGCTTAAATGTCGCTTCCATTGCTTCTGCCTTATACTTAACTGCGGCATCGGTCAGCGTCTTATCATCGCCTGAGACAGTTTCTTTCGTCTTCTTAGACGCTGTCGGATATATCTCTTCAAGCTCTGAAATAGTAAACGGTGCCTCACTTGGATATTCGCCCGTATAATTCTCATCAAAGTATGGAAGCTCTGGCTTACGTAACTTAAGCTCTGTAATGATGAGTCCCATCTGAAGTCCCCAATCGCCAAGATGGATATCACCGATTACTTCATTATTCATGAAACGGCAGATTCTCTTAACCGACTCACCTATAATTGCCGAACGAAGATGTCCTACATGAAGCGGTTTGGCAACATTCGGTCCGCCATAATCGATAATAATCTTCTTAGGTTCCCTCTCCTTCTCAATTCCGAAGCTCTCATCTGCTGCCATTAATTCAATATACTCAGCCAATTTCCCGGAATTAATGTTGAAATTAAGAAATCCCGGTGCTACTGCTTCAAGGTCACATATATACTCCGAATCAAGATTTGATTTAATGTCACCCGCAATCATTATCGGAGCCTTTTTATATTTCTTGGCAAGTGCCATTGCACCATTACACTGAAATTCACATAAATCAGGCCTGTTAGATACTGTGGCCTTAGCATACTCCGTATCGTATCCTGCCTTTTCAAATGCCTTTCTTAACTCATCTGATAAAATATCAATTAAACTCTTCATACAACTTCTACCTGTTCACATCATATATTTTTATCTGTCCGATAAATGGGACAGTGTCTGATTATATTACGACTCACGCTTAGAATACACGCATCCGCAATAATTCTGCCTATACAAATCATACTCACTTGATAATTCAATCGAGCGCTTGAAACCTTCCTTTTTCTTAAAGTCTGACGGAAGGTGAGGAACGCCATAAATCGCTGCCAGTTCTTCACCGATTTCATTTATCTTTGCGGCATTCTTAAGAGGACTTATTGAAAGTGTAGTCGTAAAATAGTCGGCTCCTGTTTTGGCTGCCATCTTAGCAGCGTGCTCCATTCTTAATCTGTAGCACTTAAAGCACCTCTCACCGCCTTCTTTAGCAGTTTCAAGCCCTTTTGCAATTTCGTAAAACTTTTCAGGCTCATATTCTGAAATATATACTGAAATATCAGTATTTCCTGAAAATACGCCGCTATCCTCACGTGAAATGGCACTAACAAACCTCTTAAATTCATCGGCTCGCTTATTGAATTCTTCTATTGGTGCAATATTTGGATTATAAAAATCCGTTACGATATCAAAATAATTTGCAAGATAAGTAAGACAGTAGCTTGAACACGGGGCGCAGCATACGTGAAGCAATAATTTTTTCTTAATGCCGCTCTTAGCTATGTCAGCAATTATACTGTCCAACTCCTTCTGATAATTCCTATTCATCCTTCTTCACATTATACTTCTCAATAAATTCTTCAATCGGAATAGGCCTTGCATAATAGAAGCCCTGCGCATAGTGACAGTCGATTGATACTAATAGTTCAATCTGCTCAACGTTCTCAACGCCTTCACAAATAACACTCATTCCAAGACCGTGTGCCATGTCGACAATTTTCTGAAGAATAATCTTGCCCTTCTCGGTATGTACTGAATCCGAAAGGAATTCCCTGTCAATTTTAAGCACATCAAATGGCACGTCCTTAAGGATGTTGAACGATGAGTAACCTGAACCGAAATCATCGATTGAAAGATCTACGTTCATATTCTTAAGTTCGTTCATTGTCTGAATCATTCTTTCCTTCTCATGGAAGAATACAGTTTCTGTAAGCTCAAGCTCGATAAGACCTACAGGAATCTGGTACTTAAGAAGTATTGTCTTTACTTTATTGGCATAATCAGGGTCATTAAGAAGATATCTTGACTGGTTAACCGAAATCTTATAAACTTCCCTGTTCTCATCAATCATCCGTCTTAAGTATTTACAGATTTCCTCAAGCATATAGAAATCGATTTTCTCAACAAAGCCGTTTCTCTCAAATACAGGAATAAAATCGCCCGGTGGTACGACTTTGCCATCAGGCTTAATCCAGCGCACCAAAGCCTCGGCACCCGAAATATGATTTTCAATCATATTGAACTTAGCCTGCAGAAATGGCTTGAATTCGCCATTTGCAAGTGCTTCATCCATATGGGATTCAATTTCTTCGACCTTTCTTGCATCAACCAATATGTCTTCTGAATACTTGCAGACAAAATCATTACCACTGATATACTTACGGGCAATATTAGCTTTATCAATCATTCGGTTAACGGATTCTTTAACATCCGTTATTTCATAGCGGCCTCGCTTAATTTTAATCGGGTGATTGATATATACTTCCCTGGCCTTTTTAATTACATGGTCTTCTAAGTACTTGATTCTTTCGTTTTCTTCACCGTCATCAAGTGTCAGCGCGACAAAAACGTCAGCCGTAAGTCTTCCGTAGCACTCATTGTGACCAAAAGCACTGCTGCACGCTTTCGCTAACTCTTTAATTATTACATCGGATCTTTCATGTCCGTAAGCCTCGTTAATAATACGGAAGTTCGCGATATCAAAACATATCATATAGTAAGGAAGATTTTTATTATCCTTAAGAACCTCTTCGGCACGAACAACAAATGC
>SFNX01000041.1 GCA_004552595.1 Lachnospiraceae bacterium
GACAAGCATTATGTGTATGAACTTGACGGTCTTGGAAGAAAAATGCCTGTGACGTTTACTGTATTTACGATATCGGCATTTGCCTTAATGGGAGTTCCGGGACTGGCCGGATTTATCAGTAAATGGTATTTATGTCAGGCATCGGTAGAGTCATGTAATGTACTTGCATATGTCGGAATTATGGCACTGCTTATTTCGGCACTGCTCACTGCTATATATATGCTTACAATTGTTGTAAGAGCGTTCCTTCCTACAGAAGGATTTAACTATGAGACTGTTAGCGGATACAAGGATCCTAATTTAAAGATGCTTATACCGTTATGCATTTTTACCGTAGTTATAATTGTCTTTGGTGTATATTCAGAACCATTTGTTCAGTTTTTTAATATGGTCGCAAACGGTTTGTTATAGAGGTTTAAATTATGTTTAGTGTTCCGGCTGTATGCGGAATGGGGTTAAATTTCACACTTGATGGATTCAGAATTGTCTATTGCCTTATTGCCGCTTTCATGTGGTCAATGACAGGTATTTTTTCCGTTGAATATTTTTCTCATTATAAAAATAAAGCGAGATATCACATTTTTTCGGTTATTACGTTTATTGCAACCGAAGGAGTGTTTCTTTCGGCTGACTTTTTCACACTGTTTGTATTTTTTGAAATAATGTCATTAGCTTCTTATACATGGGTTGCATATGATGAAAAGAAGACATCGTTAAGAGCTGCAGACACATATATGGCTATAGCTGTACTTGGCGGTCTTGTAATGCTTATGGGACTTTTCCTTATGTATTCGGTTACCGGAACACTTGTGTTTGACGAGCTTGAATACGCCTTTCATAATACGGTTATTTCATCAGGTACTGATATTAACAGAATAAAAATGTGGGCGGCAGGGCTTTGCATGCTATTCGGATTTTTTGCAAAAGCAGGAGCTTTTCCTTTGCATATACCGGCATCTGCGCTTCTTTCAGGAATTCTTACGAAAGCAGGAGTGTTCGGAGTACTTATTCTTTCGTGCAGAGTATTCCTGAATACCGAAATATGGGGAGAGATTATTCTGATTATTGGCGTTATTACAATGCTCCATGGTGCAATACTTGCACTGTGTTCAGTAGATTTAAAGAGAACACTTGCTTGTTCGTCTGTATCACAAATTGGATTTATCCTTGTAGGAATAGGAATGTCGGTATTGCTGATTGACGAAAACGCAATGGCAATACGCGGCGCATCATTCACTTATTAAGCTTTGCCTGTTCATGGCAGCAGGTGTAGTGTTTATGAATGTGCATAAGCTTAACTTAAATGATATAAGAGGATTCGGAAGAAAGAAGCCTCTTCTCACATACATTTTCCTTATGGGAGCGCTTGGAATAGGTGGAATGCCTTTCTTTAACGGATATATTTCAAAGACACTTATTCATGAATCAATAGTGGAATACATTGAGCTAATTCATGAATCCAAAGTTGTTTCTATGTTAAGTGCTCATGCAATGAAGTCTATTGAATGGATATTCTTAATAAGCGGCGGACTGACGGTTGCATATATGCTTAAGCTTTTCATATGTATTTTCGTTGAGAAAAACGAAGACGATAATGTTCAGGCTTCATTTGATTCATTAAGGGGAAAATACATGTCGGTTCCTTCTGCTATTGCGCTGACATTATCCGCAACAGTGCTTCCTGTACTTGGTGTAATGCCGGGAATGACACTTGCTAAGATGTGTGAAATGTCAAAGGATTTCCTTCATTCGCCTAATATGCATGCAATAAAATGGTTTGCGTTTAATAATCTAAAGGGCGCATTAATATCAATTGTAATCGGTGTTATTGTGTATTTAGTCATTGTTCGTATGTTTCTTATGTCAAGAACTGCCGTTACGGAATACGGCATTGCAAATATTGAAGATGTACTTTCAGGCAAGCAGAAATCAGATGCGAATAAGCTTAAATACAAGGCTTACATTTACAGATGGAATAAGTTTATGGACATAGAAGATTACATATACAGACCGGTCATAATGAAATTCCTGCCGTTTGTATTTGGCGTAATCTGCCGATTCCTTGATAGCATTGTCGACTTTATCGTTGTACTTTTACGTAAAACGATATACAAGGATTCAAAGCTTCCTGAAGAGCTTGAAGAAGGTAACGTATTGACACATATTATCGGAAGCATACTTAATAAGATTCAGGATATAAGAAATATTATTGTAAGCAGAAAGAAGGGTATGAGTCCAAGCTTTGAAGACTATGAGCATAAGAGCGTAATGGTTTATGAGAAAATAGACGAAAGCATTAAAATTATTACAAGAAGTATGTCTTTCGGACTTATTATTTTCTGTATCGGACTTCTTCTTACAGTAGCTTATATCCTTATTGCAAGATGAATATGATATAATACTGATTGGTGAAAGGTAAGCCGCTTATTGCGGCTTAGTGTGTTTTATGGCAGATTTAACTGTAATTACATTAACATACAATGAAGAAGTTAATTTAGCAGACTGTTTAATGTCGGTTAAGGACATTGCGAAGAGAATTGTAGTCTGTGACAGCTTTAGCATAGATAAAACAGTAGATATTGCAAAAGAGTTTAATGCCGATATTCTGACACATGAGTTTTACAACTATGCAAGTCAGTACATTTATGCTGAAGAAACTGCGAATATTGACACTAAGTGGGTACTTAGGCTTGATGCTGATGAGCGACTTACTAAGGAAGCAAGAGAAGAAATCGTTAGAATTATCAATGAGAACGAAGATACCGATGTGAGTGCGGTTGATGTATATTATAAGGTCAGCTTTCTTGGAAGAGAACTTAAGCATTATCCTTTCCATAAGGTGATTTTATATAAATACGGTAAAGCGCATCTTGAAAACAGAAATATGGATGAGCATATTACTGTTTCTGAAGGAAAGTGCATCGTTCTTAAAAATAAACTGATCCACAACGACTATAAAGGGTTGAGTGCATGGGTTGATAAGCATAACAAATATTCAAGCCGAGAGGTTTTAGATCTTCTTGGTGAGAATGAGGAGGAAGTCGATTTATCAAGTTTAAGCTTTGCAACCAGGGTGAAAAGATTCGTTAAATTCAAAATTTATTATAAGCTTCCTATGGGAATAAGATCATATTTCTACTATCTGTTCAGACTTTTCATTAAAGGCGGAATACTTGACGGAAAGGAAGGCAGAATCTTTGCTTTTCTTCAGGCATACTGGTACAGATATCTGGTTGATGCCAAAATGTATGAGCATCAGATAAACGAAAGAGATAATAAAAAGTAAATTACATGAAAAAAATATTAATTATTACCGGCAGGTATCTTCCCGGCTATAAAGACGGGGGACCTGTCAGGACAATTAAAAATCTAACAGATCTTTTGGGTGATGATTACCACTTCACAGTAATGTGTTCCGACAGAGATCACGGTGATATTAAGCCTTATGAAAATATTAATGAAGGCCTGAATCGTGTCGGAAAAGCAGATGTTATATATGTTCCCAACTCTAAATTTTCTTTTTCTTTAATCAAAAGTGAAGCAGATAAAAACGACTTAATATATGTATGCGGACCGTACAACAGCTATGCAATAAAAGCATTGCTTCTTAACAGATTATCACTAATAAAATGTCCTTTTGTCCTTGCCCCTATGGGTTCATTTTCAAAGGGCGCGCTTAATATTAAAAGCACGAAGAAACGAGTCTTCTTCACAATAGTAAAACTTCTTAATCTATTTAAAAATGTCAGCTTTTCAGTTACAAGCAGCATTGAAGAACAAGAACTTTCAAATGCACTCAAATTGAATAACAGATGCTTTATTGCAAGAGATCCCGAGCGTACAATTGATGAGAGTATCTCACATAATGAATTCAAGAAAAATGAAAAACTGAATGTAGTTTTTCTATCAAGAATAAGCGAAAAGAAAAATCTTATCGGAGCAATTGATATATTATCAAATGTAAAGGGCAATATTGATTTTAAAGTATATGGCAATATCGAAGACAAGGATTATTATGATAAGTGTATAAAGAAACTGTCAATACTTCCTGCAAATGTCTCATTTGAATATATGGGTACTGCGAATTCGGAAGATGTTCCAAAGATTTTATCAGAGTATGATGTCTTTTTATTCCCTACACATGGTGAGAATTTTGGTCACGTAATAAGTGAGGCACTTTTAGCAGGAACAATTCCCGTAATATCAGATACAACACCATGGCTTAATCTTGATAAAGAAAATGCAGGCTTTGTAATAAACTCAGGCGATACCGCTTCTTTTGCAAAAACAATAGATAAGCTTTATCAAATGAGCAGGGAAGAACTTCTTTCCATTTCAAATAATGCAAGAGAATATTACAAAAAAAATTATGTAGAAAGTGTAAGCAATAACGGATACAGGGCAATGTATGAAGAACTTTTACGATAGGATTATTAAAAGAATTATTGATTTTGTTTTGTCACTTGCAGGAATAATTGTACTTATTCCGGTATGGATTATTCTTGCTGTTGCAATTAAGATTGATGATCCGGGGCCTGTTTTATTTAAGCAGAAAAGAATTGCAAGAGATAATAAGGACGGAACGGTTAAGTATTTTTACATACTTAAATACCGTTCGATGAAGACGTCTACACCTAAGGACATGCCGACGCATCTTCTTAAAAATCCTGAGCAGTATATTACAAGAGTAGGCGGATTTTTAAGAAAGACAAGTCTTGATGAACTGCCACAGATATTTAACATTTTTTTAGGTCAGATGGCAATTATCGGGCCGCGTCCGGCACTTTACAATCAGACTGACTTATATGAAGAGCGTGCAAAGTACGGGGCTAATAAAGTAAGACCCGGGCTTACAGGATGGGCTCAGATTAACGGAAGAGACGAACTCTTAATTGAAGATAAGGCAAGACTTGATGGCGAGTATGTGAGCAGAATGTCACTGTTAATGGATCTTAAATGTTTTTTCGGAACATTTTTATCTGTATTAAGACAGGATGGCGTCGTAGAAGGCGGAACGGGAAGCATTAATAATGATGATGCAAATAATGAGCAGTAGACAAATTTAATAGTTCGGAGATTACTATGAAACGAGTATTAATAACAGGAATTTCAGGAAAGAATGGAAGATATCTTCTTGAAGAAATGAGTAAAAACCGGGAAAGAGACGGCCTTGATAATATACATTTCAAGGTCCTTTTACGTGAAAGCTCCGACACTTCATTTCTTGATGAATGTCCTCTTGATATTGAAAGGTATTACGGTTCAATTGATACAAAGGAAGATGCACTTAAGTTTGTGGATGGTGAATATGACACACTTCTTCATATTGCAGGAATTCAAAGGTCTGTTCAGATAGTATCAGCCGCAATAGAAAAGGGTGTTAAGAGATTTATTCTTGTTCATACAACGGGAATTTACTCAAAGTATAAAGAGGCGGGAGAAGGCTACAGACAGATTGATGCTAAGGTTAAAGAAATCTGTGAGGAGGCAAAAGCAACGCTTACAATTCTTCGACCGACAATGATTTACGGCTCGCTTAATGACGCAAATATAAGCGTTTTCATAAAAATGGTTGATAAGCTTAGACTTTTTCCGGTAATAAACGGTGCAAAATATGAGCTTCAGCCGGTGTGGTGTAAAGACCTTGGAAAAGCTTTTTATGATGTATTAATGAATCCTGAGATTACAGATTCAAAGGAATATGATTTATCAGGTGGAAAGCCGATTTTACTGATTGATATTTTTAAGGAAATCGGAAATCAGCTTGGGGTTAAGAATACATTTATTTCGGTTCCGTCAAGTATTGCATATTTGGGGGCATGGATAGTGTATATTCTTACTTTTAAGAAAAAGGATTATAGGGAAAAGGTTCAAAGAATGGTGGAACCAAGAGCTTACTCGTATGAAAAGGCAGCAAATGATTTTAATTATTCGCCTCATGAATTTAAAGATGGCGTTAAAGAAGAAATCATTATGTATAAGCAGTTAAAAGAAACCAAAAATAAGTAATTGATAAGTCTAAAGTTATGAAAATATTAGTAGTATGTCAGTATTATTATCCGGAATCATTTAAGGTTACTGATGTCTGTGAGGCTTTGGTCAAAAACGGACATAATGTAACTGTTCTGACAGGACTTCCGAATTATCCTACAGGAATAGTGCCTGATGAATATAAGGGTAATAAGAAAAGAGATGAAATAATAAATGGAGTGCATGTAATAAGGTGCTACGAAAGAGGCAGAAAAAAAGGTGCTATAAACCTTGCAATTAATTATGCAAGCTTCTACTTTTTTGCCATGAGACTTATTAAAAAGATGGATAAGGATTTTGATATAGTTTTTTCTTATCAGCTTTCTCCTGTTTTCATGGCTCTACCTGCAAGATGGTATAAGAGAAAAAGACATGTACCGATGTTTTTATATTGTTCTGATTTATGGCCTGAATCGCTTAAGGTATATGTTAAGGGTGAATCGAATCCTATATTCAAATGGGTTAAGAGCGTGAGCAGAAAAGTTTATCAGTCTGCCGATAGAATTGCAACCCAGTCAGACATATTTGTTGACTATTTAAAAGATGTTCATGGAATTGATGAAAAGAAGCTTTCGCATATTCCTAATTTTGCGGATGAAGAATATCTTTCAATGGATTTTACACCGGATGATAACACAGTAGACATTGTATTTATGGGAAATGTCGGAGTGGCGCAAAACCTTGAGGACGTGGTAAGGAGCTTTAAATCAGCCATCGAACAAATTGGTGATAAGAATTTAATTAAGCTCCATATTGTCGGTGGCGGAGTGCGGCTTGATGACATTAAAAAGCTTGTAAAAGAGCTTGGAATAGAAGACAGTGTTAAATTTTACGGACAAAGACCACAGGAGGAAATGCCTGATTTTTATAAAATTGCCGATGCGTGTATTGTTTCGTTAAAAGCCGATAATATGATAGGTCTTACATTTCCTGCAAAGGTTCAGGGATATATGGCGGCCAAAAAACCTGTTCTTGGAATGATAGACGGTTCATGCAAGAAAGTAATAAACGAGGCTTCATGCGGAATATGTGTCAGCGCCGGAGATATTAAAGGATTTTCTGATGCTATTGTTAAGTTCAGTATGGAAAAAGACAAATGGGCAGAGTATGGAATTAACTCAAAAAACTACTTCCTGAAACATTTCAGGAAAGACATTCATGTTAAGGCCATTGAAGAAGAACTTAAAAGGTGTATTAAAGATGTTTGAAAAAATATTGTTTGATCTTGACGGAACATTAACTGATCCGAAAACAGGTATTACAAAATGTGTTCAGTATGCGCTAAATCATTTCGGAATAGAAGAAGAAGCGGACAATTTGACTAAGTTTATCGGACCGCCTTTAATTGACAGCTTCATGGAGTTTTACGGATTCAGCTTAGATAAGGCAAGGCAGGCAACAGCTAAATACAGAGAGCGTTTTGCACCGATAGGTAAATTTGAAAATGAGGTTTATGAAGGAATCCCTGAAATGTTAAAGGAATTAAAGGAAAAAGGCGTCGTTTTGGCTATTGCATCAAGTAAGCCTGAACCTTTTGTAAATGATATCCTTATACATTTTGGCTTAAGTGACTACTTTGACGTAGTTGTAGGAAGCCTTATGAATGAAACGCGTACTAAAAAGGAAGAGGTCATTGAAGAGGCATTAAAAAGGCTTGATATTTCATATGAAGGAAGCTTGAACGCTGAAAAGGGAATCACCTTGAATGTTCCTAAAGAAAGTGTAGCGATGGTAGGAGACAGAAAATTTGATGTTGCTTCTGCAAGGGATATGGGTATTACTGCTGTAGGTGTAGCATACGGCTATGCAGAAAAAGGAGAACTTGAAGCCGAAAACCCTGATTTTATCGCAAAAACAGTCGCTGAATTAAAGGAATATCTTTTGAATCCCTGATATTTGTGAACTGCTGTAATAAGTAGAAAAAATGTAAGAAATATGCTATAATTCTATGAACTGTGTTTTTAGGAGCATTATAGCGGATGAATAAGTTTCTGGCTGAAAATAAACAGCTTATTATAAGACGTTTCGGTCTTGTTGTAATAGATATACTTTCAGTAGCATTAGCTACATATTTAGGCCTCATTGCGAGGTTTGATTTTGACCCTTCATTTGTGCAGGGGTCTGTTTACGGACAGACTGCGTGGAATTATCTTCCATATAGTATCGTCATTACAATTCTTTTATTCTGGGTGTTTCATCTCTATCAGAGTCTCTGGCAATATGCCGGTACCCCTGAAATAATAAATATATTTTTATCATGTGTATTTTCAGCTATATCCCAGATGATAATTGTACACATGTTTTTGAAGTGGCCTTATCCGAGAAGCTGTTACGTGTTTTTCGGAGGCTTTTTGCTTGCATGCGTTGTCGCATCGAGATTTTTCTACAGAGCCTTCAGAACGTTTGTTGAAAAGCGTACGGATATGGCAAAGGCTGTTAACGTTATGGTAATCGGAGCCGGAGAATCGGCAAATCTGCTTATAAGAGAGATGAAATCATCAAGCTATATTCAGAAAAACGCACTTTGTGTCATTGATGATTTCAATACAAGAGTCGGAAGCTACATTCATGGTGTTAAGGTAGTTGGCGGAAGAGATGACATATTAGAGAACGTTGCAAGATATGACATAGACGAAATAATAATTGCAATGCCTTCAGCACCAAAGTCACAGATAAGGGAAATACTTGATATTTGTAAGCAGACAAAATGTGAGTTAAAAACACTTCCGGGAATGTATCAGCTTGTAAACGGTGATGTTAATGTTTCACAGCTTCGTAAAGTTGATGTAATTGACCTCCTTGGAAGAGAGCAGATACAAGTAGACCTTGATTCGATTATGGGATATGTAATGAATAAGGTTATCCTCGTAACAGGCGGAGGCGGATCAATCGGTTCTGAACTTTGCAGACAGATAGCAGAGAAAAATCCTAAGCAGTTAATAATTTTTGATATATACGAAAACAGTGCATACGATATTCAGCAGGAGCTTATTAAGAAATATCCTGACCTTGATTTAAAGGTTCTGATTGGTTCAGTCAGAAATACTAACAGAGTCAACCAGATATTTGAAAAGTATCATCCGGACATTGTATATCATGCAGCGGCTCATAAGCACGTACCTCTTATGGAGGAAAGTCCAAATGAGGCAATAAAGAATAACGTCCTTGGAACATGGAAGGTTGCTGATGCTGCCGACAAATACGGCACAGGTAAGTTTGTAATGATTTCTACCGATAAGGCTGTTAATCCTACAAACATTATGGGAGCCACAAAACGAATTTGTGAAATGATAGTTCAGGCATACAATTCAAAGTCCAAGACAGAATTTGTAGCAGTGAGATTCGGAAATGTACTCGGGTCAAACGGTTCTGTTATTCCACTTTTTAAAAAGCAGATTGCAGCAGGCGGACCTGTAACGGTAACACATCCTGATATCATAAGATATTTCATGACGATTCCTGAGGCTGTATCACTTGTACTTCAGGCAGGTGCATATGCCAAGGGAGGCGAAATATTTGTTCTTGATATGGGAGAGCCGGTTAAGATTCTTGACCTTGCCAAAAACCTTATAAGACTTTCGGGATATATTCCGGGAGAAGATATTAAGATAGAATTCACCGGATTACGTCCCGGCGAAAAGCTATATGAAGAAATGCTTATGGCAGAAGAAGGACTTAAGCAGACAAAGAACAAGCTTATCCATATCGGAGAGCCGATTGAATTTGACGAAGAAGAATTTTTCAAGGAGCTTGAAGAGTTAGCAGTAGAATCAAAGGATGAGCTAAGTAATGAAGAGATTAAAGAATGGGTTAAGAAACTCGTTCCGACATATAGACCATCTATAAACTAAGCTAATAAGGAGTATGTCATGTTTGAAGGAAAGACACTATTAATTACAGGTGGAACAGGATCATTTGGAAATGCTGTTTTAAATAGATTCCTGGATACCGACATTAAGGAAATCCGTATTTTTTCAAGAGATGAAAAAAAGCAGGACGATATGCGTCACCAGCTCCAGGCTGCTAATGCCGATACAGCCAAAAAAGTTAAGTTTTACATTGGTGATGTAAGAAACATCCAGTCTGTAAAAGATGCAATGCATGGTGTTGACTATATTTTCCACGCTGCAGCCCTAAAGCAGGTTCCATCATGTGAATTTTTCCCGATGGAGGCTGTCAGAACAAATATTATCGGAACGGATAATGTACTTACCGCTGCAATAGAAGCCGGGGTTAAAAAGGTCATCTGTCTTTCAACAGATAAGGCAGCATATCCTATAAATGCCATGGGAACATCTAAGGCAATGATGGAAAAGGTTATTGTTGCAAAGTCAAGAACCGTTGAACAGGATAAGACTTTGATATGCTGTACAAGATATGGAAATGTTATGTGTTCCAGAGGTTCCGTAATTCCTCTTTTCATTGATCAGATTAAAGAAGGTAAGCCATTAACAGTAACTGAGCCTAAGATGACAAGATTTATCATGTCACTTGAAGAAGCAGTTGAACTTGTAGTGTTTGCGTTCAAAAATGCAAATTCGGGAGACATTATGGTACAGAAGGCTCCTGCATGTACAATCGAAGTACTTGCTAAGGCAGTTAAGGAATTATTCTGTGTAGATAATGAGATTAAGATTATCGGAATAAGACACGGAGAGAAGATGTATGAGACGCTTCTGACTAATGAGGAATGTGCACGTGCAATTGACATGGGTAATTTCTTTAGAGTACCGGCCGATCAGAGAGATCTTAACTATGATTTGTATTTCAAAGAAGGAAATCAGGAAAGAACAAAGCTTTCTGAGTTCAATTCAAATAATACAGAACTTTTAGGCGTTGAAGAGGTTAAGAAGAAGCTGCTTGAACTTAAATATATTAGAGACGAAATAGAAGCTTGGAATAATAAGTGATATGAAAATACTTGTAACGGGTGCAAAAGGCTTTATTGGCAAAAATCTTATAGCGGAGCTTAAAAACAGAGGATATGAGACAATATTTGAGGTCGATACGGATACAACCGATGCTGACCTCACTGAATATTGTAACGAAGCTGAGTTTGTATTCCATCTTGCAGGTGTTAACAGACCTGAAAATGATGATGAATTTATGGAAGGCAATTTCGGGTTCACTTCTGTTTTGCTTAATAAATTAAGAGAAGCTGAAAATTTAGCACCGGTGCTTATTACTTCTTCAACACAGGCATGTCTTGACAATGCTTATGGCAGAAGTAAAAAAGCAGGAGAAGAGCTTATGTTTTCCTACAGCAGGCAGACAGGGGCAGATGTATACGTATACAGATTAACAAATGTTTTTGGAAAATGGTCAAGACCAAATTATAACTCTGTTGTTGCAACCTTTTGCAATAATATTGCGGCAGGACTGCCTATTAAAGTCAACGACCCTTCTGTTGTAATGAAGCTTATATATATTGATGATGTTGTAGATGAATTTATTGCCGCGATGAATTCACATGCAAATATTGTTGATAATTATGGTGTTGTTCCTGTTGAGCATACTGTAGAGCTTGGAAAAATAGCTGAGCTTATTTATTCGTTTAAAGAATCAAGAGAAAACTTAAGCGTTCCAAATCTGAATAATGAATTCGAGAAGAAGTTGTACAGTACATATTTAAGCTTTCTTCCGAAAGAACAGTTTGCATACAGCTTAAACAAAAAGTCAGATGAGAGAGGCTCATTTACTGAATTTCTCCACTTAAATGAAAGAGGTCAGGTTTCTGTAAATGTTGCAAAGCCGGGAATTACAAAAGGGAATCACTGGCATCATACTAAAAATGAAAAGTTTCTTGTTGTGAGTGGTGAAGCGGTTATTTCATTCAGAAAAGTCGGAGATGATGAGGTTATTCAGTATAATGTCAACGGAAACGATATGAAAGTAGTAGATATCCCATGTGGATATGTTCATAATATTAAAAATGTCGGAGAAAAAGATTTAGTGACACTAATGTGGGCCAATGAAGAGTTTAATCCTTTAAAGCCGGATACATATTTTGAATTAGTATAAAGCAGGAGGGAAAATGAACAAGCTTAAATTAATGACAATAGTCGGCACAAGACCTGAAATAATACGACTTTCTGCAGTCATTAAATGTGCGGACAAATATTTTGATCATATACTCGTTCATACAGGTCAGAATTACGACTATACTTTAAACCAGATATTCTTTGAAGATTTAAAGTTAAGAGAGCCTGATTACTTTCTTGAAAGTGTCGGTCAAAACCTTGGAGAGACTATGGGAAATATTATTTCAAAATCATATTCTCTAATGGCCGATTTGAAGCCTGATGCACTTCTCATTCTCGGTGATACTAATTCGGCACTTTCGGCAATTTCTGCTAAGAGATTAAAAATACCGATTTTCCATATGGAAGCCGGTAACAGATGCTGGGACTGGAATGTATCGGAAATGATAAACAGAAAGATAGCCGCAGATATCTTATCTCTGAGGGAATTGACGGTAAAACAATATTTGTTACGGGTTCTCCGATGCGTGAAGTATTAAGAGACCATATGGATGACATATTAAAGTCAGATGTACTTGAAAGACTCGGCCTTAAAAAGAGACAGTATATTCTTGTATCTGCGCATAGAGAAGAGAATATTGATATAGAAGATAACTTCATGGATCTTATGAATGCAATTAATCACATTGCAGAAACATACAATATGCCTGTGATTTATTCAACTCATCCAAGGTCAAAAAAGTTTATTGAGATGCGTGATTTTAAATTTCATCCGCTTGTACAAAGTATGAAGCCTTTCGGATTCCTTGACTACAATATGCTTCAAATGAACGCATACTGTGTACTGTCTGATAGCGGAACATTATCTGAAGAGTCTGCCATGTTAGGATTTCCGGGAGTTTTACTCCGTACATCAACAGAACGCCCTGAAGTATTGGATAAGGGCAGCGTCGTAATAGGCGGAATCAGAGGTGAGGATGTAGAGAGAGCGACAAGACTTGCAGTATCAATGTATGATAATAATGAAGAGGTTGTGTTAAGCCCTGATTACAACGACACAAATGTATCCGTAAAAGTTGTTAAATTAATTCAGAGCTATACTGACATTGTTAACAGAACGGTATGGCTAAAGAGATAAACATGAACATAAAAAAGTGTAATTATAAGCTTACAAATTTATATTACGGTCTTGTTTTTTCAGGCTATGTTCTGACGCTTGTTATAAACGGATTCAGAAGCGGTGTGTTCGCGGCACTGCTTATGGCACTTATAGCAGCAATAACAGGCATATTTGCAATAAAATCCGATACAAAGTCGGATTTTATTTCGCTTATTAACGTCTGTGTTTTTGCATATATCATATATAATTTCTTCTCATTTGTATGGATTATGAAAAATGGTTTTCCTCTTTCCGTATTTGTTGAGGAGTTTTCAAATTCTGTTCTTCCGGCGGTATTTTATTTTGTTCCTGCACTTATAATTAAAACGGAAGCCGACGATATCGAAAAAGAAAAAATTACTGACAGCATATATAAAGCATTTCTTGTTTCGTTTACTATATTCAGCATAATAAGCATTATTCTTTATATTGCTGCACCTCAGTTTTACTGTGATTATTTATTTAATATGAGTTTTATTTCAAAGGCCGATGCATCAACATGCAGAGTGAGGATGGAAGGCTTTACCGGAAGTACATCAATTAGCTACTTAGGGGTGGCTGCAATGCTTGTCAGTGCAAGATTTATGTATAAGTATGCATCGTTACTGTCTGTTAATAAGACAAATGATAAGAACAAAAACAATGGCGATACGCTAAAACAGTTTATAATATATAGTGCATTATTCGTCTTTTCGTTAATCGTTGTCTTTTTGGCAAACGGAAGGGCAGGAATGGTTGCTGCACTTCTTGTAATTGTATATATTAATATTCTTGTTTTTTCAGTGTTCAGATTTGCAGACAGGAAGTACCTATACATTGAAGCGGGTGCAATAATTGCACTGATAGTAATTTTATGCATTATTACTCCTTCAATTGTATCAAAAATATGGGCAAGACTTGTGTCCCTTCCCGGTGCAATAGGACAGAGATCAGAACAGTGGGTTTCTGCAATTAATAATATGTACGGACAGTGGTTTGGAAACGGACTTGGTGCTAACGGACATAAAGCAATAGGCATTGAGGGAGCCAAAGTAGTTGCAGACGGCGGACTTGTTAAGCTTTACTGCGAGGAGGGAGCACTTGGATTTTCGCTTTTTGCATTTATTATTCTTGTTATAGTAAGGCAGAGCTTTAAGGATCTTAAAAAATATTTCTCGGAGCTTGGAATAATCATGACGGCACTTTTGATGTCAATTGGTTCAAATATTATTGCTTTCCAGCTTTGTATGCCGATATTTTACTTTGCACTTGGAGTTATAGGAGCTGACGTTAATGGAAACGGTAAAGAAAAAGAGGAACTAAAGGAGGAAAATAAATGCGGGTAATGGCACTTTATCTTCCTCAATATCACTGCTTTAAGGAAAATGATGAATGGTGGGGAAAGGGTTATACCGAGTGGACTGCCGTAAAGCGTGGAAAGCCTCTTTTTAAAAATCATGTTCAGCCGCGTGTTCCTCTTAACGGTAATTACTATGATCTTGATAAGGAAGGTTTAGATACACTAAGGTGGCAGGCAAAGCTTGCCAAAGAACATGGGATATACGGATTTTCAATATATCAGTACTATTTTAAAGGTCATAAGCTAATGCAAAGACCTATGGAAATACTTCTTGAAAACCCTGACATAGATATTAATTATTGTATTTGCTGGGCTAACGAGACGTGGACAAGGACATGGTATGGACTTGAGAGTGAAGTATTGATTGAGCAGGAATACGGCGATGAGAAAGACTGGGGTGAGCATTTTGACTATTGCCTTCGTTTTTTCAAGGATGAAAGATATATAAAAATTGATAATAAGCCTCTTTTACAGATATATAAGACTTTCGACATTGAAAATCTTTCGCAAATGCTTTCTTTCTTTAATGAAAGAGCAAAAACTGAGGGCTTTGATGGATTATATGTTGTATCGGGAAAAACCGCTCAAGGGTGTGAGAAGCGTGAAGGAATAGTTGACGGATACTACTATTTCGAGCCGGGATTTACACTAAAAAATGATTTTTCAAAAACGGCGCAATTAAAATACAATACAGGAATTATCATCAGATCTTTTATTAATAAATTTAAGAAAGATAAGCTGCTTGAGAGAAGGATTAATGCAAGAGACATTATTGAGCCGATAATTAACAGAAGTTATAAGGAAAATGAATTTCCGGGACTGATTCCTGACTGGGATAATACACCAAGAAGAAGTTACAGAGGACTTGTGTATACCGGAACAAGTCCCGAATATTTTGAAAAAGCGCTTCGCATTCTTAAGGAAAAGAAGTCGGGCCATAAAACGGATTTTGTATTTATCAATGCATGGAATGAATGGGGAGAGGGTGCATTTCTTGAACCTGATGAATACAGAGGATACGCCTATCTTGATGCAGTAAAGAGGGTTGTAGATGATAAGTGATGATTAAGCTTTTATGAAAGGAAGCATAATGAAAAAAGTCAGTATTATAGTATTGATATGTAATGTCAGCAATTATGTAAGACAGTGTCTTTTAAGTCTTATGAATCAGACATATAAAAATATTGAGATTGTAGCGGTTATAGGTAAATCTGATACTAAGTCGATGGCAATATGCGAAGAGTTGGCAAAGACAGATGATAGAATTGTTCTTTTGCCTGATGAGCAGAAGGGAATATCAGAGTCAAGAAATATGGGTGTCAGGGCTGCAACAGGTGATTATATTGCATTTGTTGATGGAGACGATTATGTAGATGTCAATATGATTGAGACACTTGTAACCGGGCTTGAATCAGAGGATGCTGATATATCTGTAATCGGTAAATACTATTATTACAAAAACAAATCAGAGGCAGCTCACAAGGATAAAAAGCTTATATTAGATGTTTGTGGCTCGATGGAAGAAATACTTCTTGGCGAGAACTTTTTCCTTCATTTATGGGATAAGCTTTATAAAAGAGAGCTTTTTAACGGAGTAAGCTTCAGAACCGGAGTTGCATGTGAAGACAGACTTGTATGTACAGAGCTTCTTATGAAGTCAAAAAAGACTGTGTTTATTCCAAAGACGCTTTATTACTTTAGACAAAGCCTTGATTCATGCTCTAAGATATATATAAATGCAGTTTCTTCTCTTAAGGCGGACATAGAAATTTGTGAAAAGATTATTGAAATGTGTCCGAACTTAAATTATGAGGTTGAGCTGTTTCTGATTAAGGAATACGTAAGTATGGTACAGACAAGTTTTCTTTATGAATGCTTTTCAAAGGAGCATGATAAGGAGTATCTTGATTACATTAAAAAACACGTATTCAAAGCATTAAAGAGTAAACATGTATATAAGGGGATAATTATTAAAGCACTCTGGTGCGCATATTTCCCAAAGAGCTTTGGAAAATATACTCTTAAAAGAAGACAGGAATTTCTTGATACACATGAGCATTTTTCTTCAGGAACTGACTGGAGTAAAATTTTTGAAGAACAGGGAATTAAGAACTGACAGAGGTCTTTATGGAAGGATTTAAAAACAAAAGAATTTTATTTATATGCAGAGAGACTTATTCAAAGCCATTATGGTTTCTTGCAAAGGAATATGTCAGGGATAATGAGGTGGCAGCATTTTATATAATGTCTACGGAGTGCTGCTATAATAAGTGTCTCTATAATGAAAATACTATCTATCAGTTCAAGGAAAACTTAAAAGAGGTTAAGCTCTATGATGTGGCTGATATATGTCATAAGTATACGGAAGATTTAAAGAATAAGCCCAAAAAGCATCCTACAAGTAAGCATCCTTATAATGTTGTTTACGGTAACAGGGAAAAAGCGGGACAATTTGAAAATAACACATATTATTCACCTGTAGATATTGAATATCTTGAGAAGATTGAGGAAGAATATACATCATTTAAAAACCTCAATCTTCAGCTTATGAGTTCTCAGGAAAACACAAGACATTATCATTTCAGATATTACTGGCAATACACGGATTATGATGAAAATCTGTACTGGCTTGAGTTAAATTACAAAAAAGTAATAAGTGTACTTGATGAATTTAAGCCTGATATGGTGCTTGATTTTAATGATGCAGAGCTTCAGAGAACAATCCTTAATGAAGTGTGCACAAAGAAAAAGATTCCATACATTACAATTGAATATTCAAAGTTCGGATATTATAAGCTTCCGGCACTTCATAATACACTTGGTATTGATAAATACGTCAGAGAAAAATACGAAGAGAATCTTAAAAAATCAAAAGAAGAATTATCAGAAATGTATGACTATATAATGGATTTCAGAGAGAAGAATTCCATTATGAATAAAGAATTTGCGGGAACCGTTACAGGGAAATATAAAAAGGATTCTCTTGAACAGTTTGCCAAGGAAATGCTTGGTAAATATATATATTTCTGGAACCAGGATCATACAGCGAAAAACAGAAAGCTTAAAAAGACTGATAAAAGACTGTATGCCGAAACAAGAGCATATATTAGACATTACTGGCAGGTGAATATTCTAAGGAGAAAGTTCCTTGATAAAAATGACATTTTCGAAAACCCGGTTGAAGGTGAAAACTATGTATATATGCCACTTCACTTGATTCCTGAGTCGACGGTGTTCATAAAGGGCTCATACTACATTGATGAGCTTAATCTAATTGAGCAGATATCAAAATCACTTCCGATAGGATGGAAATTATACGTAAAAGAGCACCAGGCAATGCTTGGAGAAAGAAGCGTTGAATTTTACAAAAAAGTAAAAGAAATTCACAATGTGCGCCTTGTGCAGATAAACTATTATGATGATCCAAAGCCATGGATTATGAATGCAAAGGGAGTTGTAACAATTGTCGGTACAACTGCCTACGAAGAAGCGTTGCTTGGAAGAAAGTCGATTGTCTTTGGAGAAGTACCGTTCACCCTTATGGAGGGAATAACAAAGGTTAAGGACTTAAACGACTTACCTATGCTTATTAAAGATTTTGGAGAGATAGATAACATTAAGAGCTGTGCTGCATATCTTCAGACCGTTAAGGATTTAGGTTTTGAAATAGATGTATTTTACATGATGGATCAGGCTGACAGAATCATGTCAAAAAAAGCTGAAATAGATGAAAAATTCTTATCCCAGCTTGAAGAGCTTGATAAGTTTTATCATGCAGGTCTTTTGCATGCATATGAAGAATATGGTATAACTTCATAATATAATAAAATATTCGTAATTTGAAAGAAGGTTATGAAATTGGAGAACGAAGAAAAATCTTCAGGTTTTATGACTAAGATTTGTGGATTTATTGTTGACAAACGTAATTTATTCTTTTTATTATTTGGAATTCTTCTGATTTTCTCAGTAGTATCAAGAAACTGGGTTAAAGTCGAAAACTCCATGTCTTATTATCTGCCGCAGCAGACAGAAACAAAACAGGGACTTGATCTAATGGAAGAACATTTCATTACATATGGTACTTGTTCCTGCATGGTGGCAAATATATCTTATGAACAGGGAGAAAAAATCAAATCAAAGCTCGAAGGCATTGATGGCGTTTTCTCTGTGGACTATGATGATTCGACGGACCATTATGCAAATGGGTCCGCCCTGTTTTCAGTGACCTTTGATTACGATCAGAATGATGATACATGTCTTATAGTTCTTGATGAAGTAAAGGATATGCTATCTGAATATGATTCATATATTGATACAGATCTTGGAGATATCCAGTCAGAACTTATTGCAGAAGAAATGAATACTATTTCAGTTCTTGTTGCAATAATTGTTGTATCGGTTCTTCTGCTTACATCACAGACATATGCAGAAGTGCCGGTTCTTTTAATTACATTTTGTTCGGCAGCAGTTTTGCAGATGGGTACGAATTTTATTTTTGGTACAATCTCATTTGTATCAAACTCTGTTACAATTGTACTCCAGCTTGCACTTTCTGTTGACTATGCTGTTATTTTCCTAAATAGATATAAAGAAGAACATATGACGCTTCCGGCAAGAGAGGCAACAATCATTGCGCTTTCAAAGGCAATTCCTGAGATAACGGGAAGCTCACTTACGACTGTTGGCGGCCTTGTCGCAATGACATTTATGCAGTTTAAGATGGGACCGGATATGGGTATTGTACTTATCAAATCAATTGTGATAAGTCTTCTTGCTGTATTTACTTTGATGCCTGGCGTTATTATGCTTTTCTCAAATCTTATGGAAAAGACAAAGCACAAAAACCTTATTCCGGATATTCCGTTTGTTGGCAAATTTGCATATAAGACAAGGTTTATAGTTGCACCACTGTTTCTTGTACTTATTGTTATTGGCTTTTTTATTTCAAATAAGTGTCCGTATGTATTCGGATATTCTAAGATTACTCCGCCTATTCAGAACCGGGTACAAAAGATTGAAGAAATGCAGAGAGAAACCTTTGGCTCTAAAAATATGGTTGCTCTAGTTGTTCCTTCTGGAAATTATGAGGCTGAAGCGTCGTTAATTAGTGAACTTGAAGGCATGGGTGAAGTAGAATCTGTTACAGGTCTTGCTAATTCAGAAGCAATGGACGGATATACAGTTACAGACAAGCTTACGCCAAGACAGTTTTCAGAGCTGTTAAACCTTGATTATGAAATAGCGGAGCTTGTATATACAGCGTATGCTGTCAATGATGAGGATTACGCAAAAGTGGTTAACGGACTTTCAACCTACAAGGTACCTCTTATCGATATGCTCATGTTTATACATGATGAAGTTGATGAAGGATATGTTACGCTTGAAAACGACCTTAAGAAGACTCTTGATGATGCATACAGAATGATGAAATTTGCAAGAAATCAGCTTGAGTCAGATGAGTATTCACGAATGCTTGTGTTCTTGACGCTTCCTGAGGAATCAGATGAGACATTTGCATTTATTGATAATATGCATACTATAGCTGAAAAGTATTACTCTGAGAAAGATAAAATATATGTTGTAGGAGAATCAGTCAGCCAGTATGACCTTAAAAAGACTTTCGCCAGAGATAATACAGTAGTAAATGTTGTATCAATATTAACGGTTCTTGCTGTTCTTTTGTTTACGTTTATGTCAGCGGGAATGCCGGTTCTTCTGATAGCCGTTATTCAGGGAAGCATCTGGATAAACTTTTCAGTTCCTGCAATTCAAAATGAGCCATTGTTCTTCCTTGGCTACCTTATTGTAAGCTCAATTCAGATGGGTGCAAATATTGACTATGCAATTGTCATTGCAAGCAGGTATACAGAATTAAGAAAAACATTGGGACGAAAGGATTCCATTATTAATACAATGAATTTATCATTCCCGACAATTATTACTTCCGGAACAATGCTTGCTGTTGCCGGAGTGCTTATTGGAAAACTCACTTCTGATGGCGCAATATATGGAATCGGACAGTGTCTTGGACGAGGTACAATTATTTCAATATTTATTACAATGTTCGTACTTCCGCAGATTTTGTTAGTTGGAGACACAATAATTGAAAAGACGGCATTTGTCATGAATATGCCTGTAAAGACCAAGACAGCCCAGGGGCTTATGAGAGTTGAAGGCATGGTTAGAGGAAACATTGATGGTGTATTTACAGGCTACATGCGTGGTATTGTTCGCGGTAATCTGAATGCATTCGTTGAAAATGGAGAATTGACAGAATTAAGCGAACAGGAGCTTGTAAAAGAAAATGAGTCAATTGAAAAAGTAGAATTTAATGCTAAGGATAAGCCTGAATTAGCAAAAGAAGAAACAGATAATAAGGAGGGCAAAGAAAATGCGTAAGTTAATGAATAAAGCCCTTTTAATGGCATTCACAGCTGTGCTTATTGTTTTTTCACTTATTGCAAATGATGTAAGTATTGTGCTTGCAGCTCCTGACGAGAATAGAAAGCACACAGAGAGGACATCTTCAACACCTGAAATAGAAATCGTATATGAGACCGGCACCCAGAATGGTGCAAAAGAAAGGCGTGATGAAGAGGAAGCTTCAAGAAATGAAGATGACGGAAGCTATGAGGTATTTGTGCCTGAAGGAAGCATATCAGGGAATGTAACAGTTACTGATAATGAAACAGGCGAGGACTCTAAGATTCAGTGGGAAGACATACATATTAAAACGCCTGAGGATTTTTCTGAGTTTTGTAAAAACTGCAGAGTTGATACGTGGTCTGTAAACAAAAATGTGTATCTTGATAATGATATTATTTTAACGTCTGCTGAGTATAATAGTGTTCCGACATTTGGAGGACATTTTTACGGAAATAATTATACTATTAGCGGATATACAATGTATGAGGCAAGAAGCTATACAGGCCTATTCTGCTATACACAGAAAACTGCTGTTATTGATAGTGTTGTCCTTAAAGCAACGGTCAGCTCAAAAGGAAAACAGATAGTTACCGGAGGACTTGTTGGTGAAAATCACGGAGAGATAAGAAACTGTGTATTTGATGGAAGTGTGAAAGGACAAAACTATGTTGGCGGTATAGCAGGTTACAATGAACTTACTGGAATAATTATAAATTGCCGCACTATAGGAAGTGTTCTTGGCACATACTATACAGGTGGAATTGCAGGCGAAAATGTCGGCAATATATCGTCATGTGTAAATGAAGCAGAAGTAAATACCGTTAACATTGACAGAGTAGCAAGTGTTCAGGAAATTGATTTGTCATCATATGCTGACTCAATAATCAGTAAGTTTACCGGTAATACAGAAGAAAAGAAAGCAAATACATCTGTTGTAGACAGCGGATGTGTTGATGCAGGTGGTATTGCCGGACTATCAATTGGTGTGATTCAGTTTTGTGAAAACAAGGGGCAGGTTGGATATGAGCATGTTGGCTATAATATCGGCGGTATTGTAGGAAGACAGTCAGGTTACGTTCATGGCTGCACAAATTCAGGAATTGTCAAGGGACGTAAGGATGTAGGAGGAATAGTAGGTCAGGCTGAACCTTATGTTGTTGTTGATTTTACAGAGGATACGATTACAAAGCTTAGCGAAAATATTGATAAACTTCATGACATAATTGAAAACACTCTTTCTGATGCAGGCGATTCGTCAGATACAATATCAAACAGACTTTCTATTGTTAAGGAATTTACTGACAGAGCCCTTGATCAGACATCATTTTTGTCAGACCATACAATTGACTGGACAAACGGAATGGTAAGTGCAGGAAATGAGCTTATGGGAAGAGCTTCGTATATTATGAGCGAATCTTCAAAAAACGGCGGTCCGCTAGATAATTCTAAGGATGCATTTAATGCGACAAAGGATGCCGCAAATCATCTTAATGATACAGTTAACGACCTCGATATATACAAATATATGTCTGATAGTCAGAAAGCATCATATGATGATGCAAAAGACAGATTTAACACATTGTCAAAAAGTATCTCAGATAATGAGATTAAATACACAAAGGCGGCTGAAAACTATTATATATATAAAATGCTTCAGACTGATTCTTCACATAATAAGTATCCTCGGTCTCAAGACCTTAAAGCATTTAAATTTAATGAAAGTGGAAACGAAATAATAGACTCTGACTTGAGTACTGATAACAAAGAACTTGATAAATGGTCAGAGGTCTCTTCATGGAGACATGGTGACAAAGCAGAAGATCCTTTAATTGGTGAGCTTGAAGATGCCAGGGAGAGTGATGCAAAGCTTGTTGATGATGCGAACAAAGCATATAGAAGTGCATCGACAGACAAACCAAATCAAACGGAAGTAACAAATAAGTCAAAAGAAAAGGCAGCAGAAGAATACAACAAAAAATACGGTACCTCAATTATTGGAACAAAGGTTGACAGCGAACTTGCAAATCAAGCACTAATAATGTCAGGAATAATCGCTGCAGTTACTCCTGCAATGGATGAGGCTGCAAAAAAAGATGCTGATAAGGCAGCAGACTCACTTAAAGATGCATCTGAACATTTATCAGATGCCGGAAGTCAGACAAAAAGTATTATTTCTGATATTGCATCACGTGGCGATATAACAATGCCAACACTTGGAGATGATTACAAAAATGCAACAAATGCTCTAAATGCTGCACTTCAGGGAATGAGTGACAATATGGGCGCATTAAATATTGAAATGTCAGATTCATCAGACATAATGATTGATAACATGGGAGATGTTAATGATCAGTTTAATGTAATCATGCAGCTTTATACAGATGCAATTGACGGCGTGATAGATGGTGATTACGGTGAAAATGTTGAAGACACTTCAATGGAGGTTGCGGCAACATGTGTTGATGCGACAATTGCCGATTGTAACAATAAAGGCAAAACTGAAGGCGATATAAATGTATCTGGAATTGCAGGCTCCATGGGTATTGAGTATGACTTTGACTTAGAAAGTGATATTACAAAATCCGATGACTCAAAGCTTACATCAACCTATCAGTCAAAGTGTGTACTTAGAAACAACAGAAACAATGCGCATGTAATAGCCCAAAAGAGCTATGCAGGAGGAATATGCGGACTTCAGGAAATCGGAACAATACTTTCATGCGAAAATTACGGAAAGGTTAAGAGCAACTCATCAGATTATGTTGGAGGAATATGCGGAGATTCCCTTTCATATATCCAGAAGTCAGTTGCAAAATGCTTTTTACAAGGTAAAAACTATGTTGGAGGAATAGCAGGGCACGGATGCAATATTCTAAACTGTTATTCAATGGTACAAATTGATGAAGATTTTGCAGATTCATTTTACGGAGCAATTGCAGGAGATATCGTTAGTGAAGGCAAAGTCAGATACAATTACTTTGTTGGAGACTCTCTTGCAGGAATTGACAGGGTAAGCTTTACAGGGCAGGCCGAGCCTATCAGCTATGAGACATTTATCGGAATTGATTCAGTACCAAAGGAATGTACTAAGTTGTATGCTGTCTTCTATATTGATGATGTTGAAACAGGAAGGATAGAGACAGAATATGGCGGAAGTGTCTATAAGGAACAGTTCCCAAAAGACATATTAACAGATGATGATGATACGTATTGCTACTGGAATAAAGGTGATATTACTAACATGCACTTTGATGAGGAAGTGGAGGGTGAATACAAAAGGTATAAGACTTCATTAGCAGGTGACCAGCTAAGACTAAATGACCAGTCAGCAATACTTGTTGATGGTAAATTTACAGAAGATGACAAGCTTTCAAGTACACTTTGGGGCAACAAAGATATTCCTCTTGATAATGTTTTGGAGCATTGGGAACTAAGCTATCCTTCTTCAGTAAATGAAAAGCACTTAATAAGGTATAAAGAGCCTGAAAATATTGATTCAGAAACGGCAATATACATAAATAATGCTGGTAAATGGGAAAAAACAGATACCGGAATGTTTGGAACATATAAGACATTTACCATTGCTGGAGGACATGTTGAATTCGCAGTCGTTATGCTTAAAGCTAACAATACCAGGACAATTATTTTTACCGTGATTTCAATACTTATAGCTGCACTTTTAATAATGCTTATCATTAAAATAATTAAAAGTAAAAAGCATGGAAAGCCTGATGATATATCCGGTACTATTAATAATGATGATAAAAACAGCGATTCGGATATTGAGATAATTGACATGAATGAAAAGAAAAAATAAACGTGGCGGACGGTATATTAAAATGATATAATTAATGTACTCTAGCACATATACATTTTTGTATATGGAAAAATGAAAGGAGTGATTGTATGAAGTTTATTATCGTAGGAAAGAATATTGATGTTACACCTGGACTTAGAAGTGCAGTCGAGGATAAAATCGGAAAGCTTCAGAGATATTTCTCAGCTGATACGGAAGTACATGTAACATTAAGTACTCAAAAGGATCGCCAGAAAATCGAAGTTACAATCCCGGTTAAAGGGAATATTATTAGATCCGAGCAGGTATCAAATGATATGTATGTATCAATTGACCTTGTAGAGGAAATTATCGAAAGACAGCTTAAGAAGTATAAGAGAAAGCTTACGGATTCACGTTATGACGGTGCGGAATTCTTTAATCAGGATTACCTTGATAATGATTATGCTGATGAAGACGAAATCAAGATTATTCGTTCCAAGAAATTTGACATGAAGCCTATGTATCCGGAAGATGCATGTATTCAGATGGAACTTTTAGGACATGACTTTTATGTATTCATCAATGCAGAGACAGAGAAAATAAATGTTGTATATAAGCGTAAGGGCGCTTCGAACACATATGGCCTGATTGAGCCGGAGTACTAAGAGATTAAGGAGGGCTTTAAAGCCCTCCTTTATTTTAAATTAAGGAAATCCATTAATGAACATTTTAGATTACGAAACAGTAGCACTTAATGAAGAGAATAAATCGTTAGTAATAATAGACCAGACGCTTTTGCCAAATGAAACAAGAATAATAGAGTTAACTGAGGCAGAAGAAATATTTGATGCAATTTATCATTTAAAGGTAAGAGGTGCACCTGCAATCGGTGTTGCTGCAGGAATTGCCATGTATATTCTTGCGGATAAAATTGATGATAATCTGCAGTTTGAAGAGTTCTATGAACAATTTGAAAAGCAAAAAGACTATCTTAATTCGTCAAGGCCGACTGCCGTTAATTTGTCTTTTGCATTAAACAGGATGGATGAGGCAGTCAAGAAGCATAAGGGTGAGCCGATTCCAAAAATTAAACTTATCCTTAAGGAAGAGGCTATTAAAATCAAAGATGAAGACACAGCAATGTGTAAGGCAATCGGAGAATACGGTCTGACGCTTGTTAAGCCCGGAGATGGACTATTAACACATTGTAATGCAGGACAGCTTGCAACATCTAAGTATGGAACGGCTACTGCCCCAATGTACCTTGGACATGAGAGAGGCTATAACTTTAAGGTTTACTGCGATGAGACACGTCCGCTCTTACAGGGAGCAAGGCTTACGGCATACGAGCTTTCATCGGCAGGACTCGATGTTACATTGCAGTGCGACAATATGGTTTCTGCTCTTATGAGAGAAGGCAAAATCAATGCCGTTTTTGTTGGCTGCGACCGTGTGGCTTTAAACGGAGATACTGCAAATAAAATCGGAACATCGGGAGTTGCAATAATTGCTAAGCATTACGGAGTACCGTTTTATGTGTGTGCTCCTTCATCAACGATTGATATAAATACTAAGACCGGGGATGATATAATAATTGAGCAGCGTAAGTCAGAAGAAGTAACGTCCATGTGGTA
>SFNX01000146.1 GCA_004552595.1 Lachnospiraceae bacterium
TTCTATAGAAACAGGCTACTTGGATAATTCATATTTTGGCAATATATCAGATGATGATTTTTATTATCAGTTATCGGAGAATGGCTGTTATATGACCAAGTATCTCGAAGAACTTGATTGGTATATCGTAATAAGAGATGATAATCCTGTTAAATTGGATGTAAATAAAATTATACTTCCAATTGTTTTAATCTTTATTGCAGGCGTATTAATAATGGCAACTTCATTTGTTATTATTAATATGAGAGAGAAGAAGGCAAAGGATGCATACAACAGAAGATATGAAGCATCTATAAAGGACGAGCTTACAGGCTTATATAATAGACGAGGGTTTGAAGTTGACTGTGAAATAATCAAGAAAAATAATAACTTAATAGAATACGTTCTTATTATGATGGATTTGAACGGTTTAAAAGAAGCTAATGATAATATTGGCCATGAAGCAGGGGATGAGTTAATTATTGGCGCTTCGAAGTGTATGGATAATGCATTCTCAGGTCTTGGAAGGACGTATCGTGTAGGTGGCGATGAGTTTGTTGCATTACTGAGAGCAACGAGAGAAGAAGCACAGGATGCAGTTAAGACATTTGATTATTTAACTGAAAACTTCCAGGGAAATCTTATTTCTGAACTTAGTGTGTCTAAGGGAGTAGTTGTTTGTTCAGAACATATTGAACTTAATTTTGAAGAAATTAAGGCAATGGCTGATAAGTTGATGTATGCAGATAAGGATGAATATTATAGACGAACAGGAAAAGATAGAAGACGAGTTTGATTTATAAATTGATATTTAATCTATAAGCAAGTAATACATAGGCTGATGATGGCTATAACTCTTGCGGAGAAGGCAAACCGCCTACCGAATAGGGCAGCACCAAATTTGGGCGAGGAGCTACTTTTAAGTATTATTTATACTTTTTTAGGAGAGAAATGTCATGGCACTTGTGCATATCGGTGCATTGAGATATTATTGTATGGCATAAATTTATTAAGTTAAGCAAAATCAATTATTATAAAGGACACAATATGAAAGAGCTAAGCGAAAGAACTTCTAAATTCACTGATTCTGTGATTAGGAGGATGACGAGGGTTTCAATTGAGCATAATGCGGTTAATTTGTCGCAGGGGTTCCCTGATTTTGAGCCGCCAAAGGCGATAACGGACAGACTTGCTTTAGTCGCAAAAGAGGGACCGCATCAGTATGCGCTGACGTGGGGTGCGAAGAATTTCAGGGATGCGCTTGCTAAGAAGCAGAACCATTTTTCCGGTATGAATGTAGATGCAGACAAAAACATTGTCGTGACGTGCGGAAGCACCGAGGCGATGATGGCAGCGATGATGAGCGTTTGCAATCCACAGGATAAGGTCGTTATTTTTTCGCCGTTTTATGAAAATTACGGCGCGGATGCGATTCTTAGCGGTGCGACGCCGATTTATGTTCCGCTCAATCCGCCTGAATTTTCATTTGAAGCCGATGTACTCGAAAGCGCGATTAAGCAAAGCGGGGTAAAGGCACTGATATTATGTAACCCATCTAACCCTTGCGGAAAAGTGTTCACTGAGGATGAACTTAAGATTATTGCAGAGCTTGCAATCAAGTATGATATATATGTGATTACTGATGAAGTATATGAGCACATTTTGTATGCGCCTAACAAGCATACATACATTGCGACTCTCAAGGGTATGGCTGACAGAACGATAATCTGTTCTTCTTTGTCAAAAACGTACTCAATAACAGGCTGGCGACTCGGATACGTTATCGCAAATGAGGAGATTACAAATCGGGTTAAGAAGGTTCACGATTTCCTTACCGTTGGGGCAGCAGCACCACTTATGGAGGCTGCGACTGTAGGACTTAATTTTGAAGACAGCTACTATGAGGAATTACAAGCACACTACACTCACATGAAGGAATTATTTACGGGTGGACTTAAGGACATCGGGCTTCAATTCAGAGAGCCGCAGGGTGCATATTATGTCATGGTTGATATTTCGGAATTCGGATATGATGACGATAATGAATTTTGCATTGATCTTGCAAGCAAGGTTAGAGTAGGAGCGGTACCGGGCTCAAGCTTCTTTAAAGAAAATATCAACAATTATGTGAGGTTCCATTTTGCAAAAAAAGATGAGACTTTATATGAGGCACTTAATAGACTTGAGAAAATAAAAATACTTAAAAAATAATGGCATTACGCAATAAATGTAAAAAACCTTAAGAATTATGTATTATTTCATCAATTATATTGTATAATGTAACAGCATATCGATTTTGATAAAAATAATATTATGAACAATTTGGAGGAAGGAAGTAATTATGAAAACGGGTAAGTTGGTAAAGTCAATTGTGGCATTTTTGCTTGTAATGATTATAAGCGTGTCTCTGGCAGAACCTGTAAAGGCGGCATCGCCTATAAGATCAGGAATTGATGTTTCATATCATCAGGGTGCGATAGACTGGAACGCAGTCAAGTCAAGCGGAGTGCAGTTCGCATTTATTAGAGCGGGAAGTTTCAAGAGCGGAACGGATGCGTACTATCATCAGAACATGAAGGGCGCGATTGCGGCAGGAATTCCGGTTGGAATTTATGTTTATTCGTATGCAATTTCTCCTGAAATGGCAGCAAATGAGGGACTTTTTGCAGTTACAGTTGCAAAGGATTATCCGGTTTCGCTACCGATTGCGTATGATATAGAGGATGCGTACCACAGGGGCATGAGCAGAGAACAGCTTCAGGCTTTGGTTAACGCGTTTTGTAATACTGTAAGAGCGGCAGGGTATTATCCGATTGTGTACTCATCAAAGAACTGGTTCGAGCAAAGAATCGGCGAAGTTTCGTGGGATGTGTGGGTTGCACAATACAATACTTCATGCTCATATTCAAGACCTTATGCGTTCTGGCAGTGCACATCATCAGGAGCAGTTCCTGGAATTGCAGGAAGGGTTGACATGAACTTCCAGTTCAAGGATTACTCGGCAGAAATTCCTGCTAACGGCTTCAAGACAGTTGCCGGAAAAACGTACTACATGCAGAATTACATGATGACGAGAGGGCTTCTCGACATAAATGGAAGCACATATTACTTTGAGCCGCTGTTTGGCGCAATGCAGACAGGACTTGTTGCAACAGAGCGTGGAACAATGTTCTTTGGCGAGGATGGTAAGATGCAGACAGGAGCAGTCAAAATTGCAGACTTCATGTTCTACTTTGACCCGGCTACGGGAGTGCTTTCGCCGAATACAGCTGTGACAATTGATAAGAAGAATTACATCACGAACGAAATGGGTGTACTTATTGAAGTGCCGAGCGCACCGGCACCGGCGACAACTACTAAGAACAGTAAAAAGAAGTAAAGTTAACATCCGACACAAATGTCATCGGTTCAAGGGTGATCGGATGGTTAAACTTTAGAATATGACTATGGAGAGCCTGGCGTTTCAATATGCCGGGCTCTTTGTTATACATAGTATCGCCAAGTAGCGGATGTCCGATATGGCTTAGGTGGACGCGAATCTGATGTGTACGTCCGGTATCAAGATGGATTCTAAGAAGAGAACACGCTTCCTTAAACTCTGAGTCAGCTAAAAATTCCTTAATCACTTCATAGTGTGTGACCGCATGCTCACCGTTTTCAAAGTCGACAAATCGCTCAATAATCGAATCGTTCACGCGTCCGATTGGTAAATTAATCGTGCCGGATTTGTCGTCAAAATGTCCTTTTGCAAGGGCAAGGTATTCTCTGTGAATCCGGCGTTTTTTCATAAAATCAGAAAGAATTGCACCTGATAACCGGTGCTTTGCAATAATGAGAAGTCCTGATGTATTCTTATCAAGTCTGTTGATTGAGCGGAATACAAAGCTCTCGCCCTTTTCCATGAAGTAGTAGGCAATCGCGTTGGCAAGCGTATTGTCAAAGTTGTTAATCGCAGGGTGCACCGGCATATCGGCGGGCTTGTCAACGACCATTATGTCCTCATCCTCATAGACAATCGTAAAATCGAGCTTAACCGGAACAATATTTGGCGAGACTGAGTCCTCAGAATAGTTGATTGTAAGCCTGTCGCCAGCATTTAGCATGGTGTTTAAGAACACACTTTCACCGTTAAGACACACGGAATTTTCAGTGTGCTTAAGAATTGTAATTATTTTTGCAGGGAAAAAATGTTCCCGTAAAAACATATGAATGGTTTTATCTGCGTCTGAATCAGTCACAGTG
>SFNX01000147.1 GCA_004552595.1 Lachnospiraceae bacterium
TGCCGCTTAGTAAGCTTGGTGAGAGATACATATCAATTCTTAAAGGCTACAAGCCGAAAATGTAGTTATAAATTCCACTTATAGTAAACCATAACAATTTAATATTTTCGCTATCATAAAAGATTCCGTATAATGTTCGTATCACCTATCAGTGAAGTAGGAAATAAGGAAAGGGCTACGGTAATTATTATGAGTTTAGAGTTTGCTACAAGATGTATATATGGTAATAAGGAGAAGTTTGAGAAGGATTTAACAGGTGCAATAAGCTTTCCGATTTATCAGTCTGCAACATTTGCACATCCTGAGCTTGGAACAAGCACAGGCTTTGATTACAGCAGACTTCAGAATCCGACAAGAGAGCAGCTTGAGAAGGTTGTAGCAAGTCTTGAAAAAGGAATAGACGCGGTTGCATTCAGCAGCGGAATGGCAGCAATCACTGCGTTAATGGAAATATTTAAGCCGGGCGATCATATAATTACCGACGCAGATTTGTATGGCGGGAGCATAAGACTATTTAATAACATTAGCGAAAAGAACGGTCTTACTTTTTCACATATTGACTTAACTAGCGAAGACGCCGAAAAATACATTAACGAAAACACGAAGGCGATATATGTTGAAACACCGACAAATCCGATGATGAATGTTATTGATATTAGGAAGCTTGCCCGTATTACAAAGGAAAGAGGACTTTTGCTTATTGTTGATAACACATTTTTGTCGCCGTATTTTCAGAATCCGTTAGAGCTTGGTGCAGATATTGTAGTGCACAGCGGAACGAAGTTCCTTGGCGGGCACAATGATACTTTGTCGGGATTTGTTGTTACAAATTTAAGCGAAATTTCAGAGAAATTGAGATTTATAATAAAGACGGTTGGTTCAGGGCTTGCGCCATTTGACAGCTGGCTTATACTAAGAGGAATTAAGACGCTTCCGATTCGTATGGAAAAGTCGCAGGAAAATGCTAAGGCGATAGTTGAGTACCTGTTAAGCGAGCCAAAGGTTAAGAAGGTTTATTATCCTGGAATTGAAGGCTCTAAAGGGTATGAGATATGCAAGTCGCAGGCAAGAGGCTTTGGCTCAATGATCACTTTTGAAGTTGAAAGTGCAGAGCTTGCAAAGCATATTCTTAAGGAGACAAAGCTTATTCCTTTTGCTGAGAGTCTTGGTGGAGTTGAGACGCTTCTTACGTATCCATACACACAGACTCATGCAGATGTACCTGAGGAAGTAAGAAAAGCTAACGGAATTACTGATTGCGTATTAAGGCTTTCTGCAGGAATTGAAGACAGTAAGGATTTAATTGATGATATTAGAAACGCAATTGAGTCGTTTTAGCAGCTATTATTGAATGAATGGGATTAAAAATGACAGAGAAGAATACAAATTTTGACGAAGTAATTGAGAGAAGAAATACTGACAGCTTGAAGTTTGACTTTGCTAAACAGAGGGGAATGCCTGAGGATGTTTTGCCCCTATGGGTAGCTGATATGGACTTCAAAACGTCAAGCATAGTTCTTGATAAGATTAAAGAACGCGTGGAGCATGGCATTTTTGGCTACACGGAAACAGGTAAAAATTACTTTGACGCACTGCAATCGTGGTTATATAAACATCATAACCTTAAAATTGAGGAGCGCTGGGTTGTGAAAACACCGGGAGTTGTATTTGCGATAGCATCGGCAATAAAAGCGTTTACTAACGAAGGCGACGCAGTGCTTATAGAACAGCCGGTTTACTATCCGTTTTCGGGTGTAATCAGGGATAATAAAAGAAGAGTTGTGAGCAATGACCTTGTGCTCACAGGTGAAAAGTATCAAATTGACTTTGATGATTTCGAGAGAAAAATTGTTGAGAATAAAGTCAAATTGTTCGTGCTATGTAATCCGCATAACCCGGTTGGAAGAGTGTGGACAAGATCTGAGCTTGTAAGGCTTATTGACATATGCATAAAACATGATGTCATTATTTTCAGTGATGAGATTCATGCAGACTTTACGTATGAAGGATATACGCACATCCCGCTTATAAATGCGGATGAGAGAATAAAGGAGCGCTGCATTATTGCAACTGCGCCGACTAAGACGTTCAACCTGGCAGGACTTCAGATTTCAAATATTATTATTCCGGGCGAAGAAATCAGAAAAAAGTTCATTAAGGATATTGATGCTGTTGGATATTCGCAGGCAAATACAATTGGAATTGTTGCATGTGAGGCAGCATACCGCTATGGACAGGAATGGTACGAAGAGCTTAAGAAGTATCTGAAGGGCAATCTTGACTTTGTAAGGGATTACCTTGAAAGGGAGCTTCCTCAGATTAAGCTGATAGAGCCTGAGGGAACTTATTTGATATGGCTTGATTTCAGGGGCCTTTCACTATGTGAAAGGGAGCTTGAAGAACTCATTGTTAAAAAAGCCGGTCTTTGGCTTGACAGCGGAGCAATTTTTGGAAGGACAGGCGCAGGATTTCAAAGAATCAATATCGCAACGAACCGCTCAGTATTAAAGGAAGCGCTTGACAGAATTAAGGCCGCAATACATGAGTAGGAAGGGAATTCCAGATGACGATTTTACAGTTAAAATATGTAATTGCGCTTGCAAATGCAAAGTCAATGAGAGAGGCGGCAAGTCATTTGTATGTTTCACAGCCTGCACTTTCAACGACAATACGTGAGCTTGAGGAAGAGCTGAATATAAAGCTTTTTGACCGAAATAACAAGGGCGTCAAAATTACCGCAGAAGGGATGGAGTTTTTAACGTATGCCAAGCAGGCAGTCAGCCAGTATGAGGTAATTGAGGACAGATATATTGATAAATGGAAGGACAGGAAGCACTTTAGTGTCTCAATGCAGCATTATGTATTCGCTCTCCATGCATTTATCAACACAATAAGGAAGTATGATGTAAATAAGTATTCATATTCTGTTAATGAAACGAAGACAGATGATGTATTAAGAGATGTCAACAACATGAAAAGCGAGATAGGAATCATTTCGTATTCTAAGAGTAACGAAAAGTTAATTAATAAGCTTTTCAGAGAATACCAGCTTACATTTACGCCAATAATGACTCGCGATACATATGCGTATTTATGGAAAACGCATCCGCTTGCGGATAAAAAGGAATTATCACTTGATGAACTGACAGATTATCCTTGCATCTCTTTTGATCAGAACAGCGAGAGTGAATATTATCTAAGTGAAGAAGCACTCTCTGATTATGAATTCGAAAAGCATATTAAATCTAATGACAGAGCAACAACAGCAGAACTAATGGCATCGCTTAACGGTTACTCGATCGGAACAGGTAATATGACAGAAAGTATCGCCTTAAGAGATGACTTCGTATGTATTAAGCTTAAGGAAGAAGATCCATTGACGATAGGGTATATTGTCAGGGAAAATCATGAAATGAGCGATATCGGTAAGACGTATATTGAAGAAATCCTAAAGTACAAAGAGCCGGATTGATTCCGGTTCTTTTGTTATAAATTAAATTTATCACGAACGATAAATATAAACGATTTTTCAAAAACCTACTAAA
>SFNX01000042.1 GCA_004552595.1 Lachnospiraceae bacterium
AAGATGGATAATATGCCACTTACTGCTTCTGGAAAAGTAGATAGGGTAAAGCTTAAAGAATTATTATAACGGGAGAAAGAAATGTTAGAAGAAATTATTGAAATCTTAAAGGAAGTACATGCAGAAGTTGATTACATGAGCGAAGATAAGCTCATCGATAAGAGAATATTTGATTCTTTTGATGTAGTTAATGTAGTTGGCGAACTTATGGATGCATTTGATGTGGAAATAACAGCAGAGCATATGGTTCCTGAGAACTTTAATTCAGCTCAGGCAATTTGCAAGCTTGTTGAAAGTCTTTCAGAAGATTAAAGATAGGTAACTTAAATGTCTTTTATAAGCTTACAATTTGCACTTTTTGTTGCAATATGTCTCGTAGTGTTCTACGTATGTCCTAAGAGATTCAGATGGGTAGTTCTTCTTGTGGCGAGCTATGTTTTTTACGCAATATGCTCCCTTAAGGTTATTGGATACATAATAATTACAACAGCTACTACATATTTGGCAGGCCGCATGATTGAAAACATCGCGGTCTATCAGCGTAGTTATATTAAGGAGCATAGTGAGCTTACAAGAGAACAGAAGAAGGAATTTAAGAGTAAGTGCAAGAATAAGCAAAGAATATTTCTCTGGTCATGCATTGCCATTAATATCGGAATTCTTATATTCTTGAAATATGCCAACTGGGCGATTGCATACTATAATTATTACAGACTTATGTGGTTTGGCATAACTGATTTTGCTGATTCTTTAAACATTATTATGCCGCTTGGTGTGTCCTTTTACACATTCCAGTCTGTAGGCTATTTATCAGATGTTTTTAATTCAAAAATAAAAGCCGAGAAGAATTTTTTTAAGCATGCACTGTTTGTCGGATTTTTCCCGCAAATTATTCAGGGCCCGATTTCCAGATACAACGAACTTGCAGATTCTTTGTTTTCATGTGCTGATTTTAATTTTTATAATATAAAATCGGGATTTGTCCGCATAATGTGGGGGCTCTTTAAGAAGCTTGTAATTGCAGACAGATTAAGTGCATTTGTAAAGGGTGTAATGGACTTAAGAGAGTATGGGTTTGAAGGATACTATATTATTCTTGCCGTATTCTTTTATTCAATGCAGATATATGGCGATTTTTCGGGTGGAATAGATGTTACAATCGGTGTTGCCGAAATGTTTTCAGTTAAGCTTACCGAGAATTTTGAACGGCCGTTCTTCTCAAAGTCAATTTCAGAATACTGGAGAAGATGGCATATCACTCTCGGTACGTGGTTTAAGGACTATATTTTTTATCCGTTGTCATTGTTTAAGCCATTCTTAAATCTTGGAAAATGGGTTAAGACACATATAAGTGAAGGGCTTGGAAAGAGAATTCCGCTATATTTGCCGCTCATTATTGTTTGGACAACGACCGGAATGTGGCATGGTTCTGAGTCAAGATATGTTGTGTGGGGACTGCTTAACCTGTTCTTTGTAATACTTGGCACAGAATTTGAAGGGATTTCCAATAAGCTTATTGAAAAGTTCAAAATTAACGTAAACGGATTTTTATTTAAAAGCTACAGGGTTATCAAGACATTCTGCCTTATGAGCTGCCTTCGTTTATTTGATATTAATAAGAATACCGAGCGAGCTATTGAAGCTTTTAAAGGAATGTTCAGAGGCTTTGATAACTTTAACATGGAAGAAGTATATGGTACCTTGCAGCTTCCGCATGATGATCTTGTAGTAGTTATTGTTGCAATATTATTCTTATTTACAATTGAGCTTATTCAACGTAAAGGAAGTATCAGAGAGAGAATTTTTAAGCTTAATCCGTCTTTGCAGCTAATAATTGTGACACTGTTCAGCTTTATAGTTATTGTATTTGGTTATTACGGACTCGGATTTGATTCGAGCTCATTCATATATGGAGCATTCTGATGAAGAAAACGATTAATATTATTGTAAAGATAATATCGGTTCTTATTGCATTCAGTCTGCTTACAATGCTTTTTATGCCTAAGTACATCGAAAAAAACACAGACGGAAGAATAACTGCTGAATACTATAGGGAAAAGACACCTATTGATGTAATTATTGCAGGTTCATCAATAGTACATGCAGGTGTTTCACCGATGACTATGTACAGAGAATACGGAATCAGTGCTTATGACAGATCCAATTCATCGCAGGTTGTTCCGATTTCATATGCTATGATAATGGACAGCATTAAAAGGAATAAGCCTCGCCTTGTAGTAATGGATGTCGGATTTTTGTACCAGTCGGATGATTACGTTGATGAGGGAAGCTCAAGAAAGTCAATGGATTCTTTTAAATGGTCAAAGTATAAATCAGAATGCATTAAAGATATAATGGATGAAAGCGAAAGCTATATTGATTATGTATTCCCGATACTTAGATTTCATTCAAGATGGAATGACTTAAAAACAGAAGACATAAAATATCTTTTGTATAAGCCTACGATTACATATAACGGTCAGTTGTTACAGTTTGGCACCGATGGAAAAAATGCCGAATTTAATCAGCGTATGCTTAATGAATCTGTCAAGGCAACAGACAGAACTATGAACTATCTTGAAAAGATAACTAAAGGATGTAATGATAACGGCGTTAATTTATTATTTATCAAAATGCCTGTTATCGAAGGCAACTGGAATAATACAATAGATAATCAGATTGTGGAATTTTCAAAAGCAAATAATATTAACTATATTAATTTTGAAAATGACTTTGAAAAAATCGGGCTTGATAAAAATACGGATTTTGTTGACGGCCAGCATATGAACAGCTATGGAGCCGAAAAGTTCAGCAAATACCTTTCTGAAATATTAGTAAGTGAATATGATATTAAAGATAATAGAAGTGATGTGAAAATAAAAGCCGTATTTGATGAAAAACTTTCAAGATATGAAGAGGCAATGAAGGAACAAAGACCTACTGAGCCTGTATCAGATTAATATAAAGCAGGTATTATTATGGAAGATAAGAGAGAAATATCATTAAAAAGAGCAAAAGAATTACATAATGAAATTGCTGATTACCTGGAATTTAAAGAACAATATATTTCTGATGTCAGCGAAAAAAGAGATTTAATCTCGCTTAAGCATAAACGTGAACTACTAGAGTATTTTGGCGGAACAGATGAAGACTGGGACGATTATCACTGGCAGCTTAAAAACAGAATAGGTTCAGTATCTGTACTTACTAAGTTTATGAAATTATCCGAGTCCCAGCTTAAGATGTTTGAGGAAGTATCTAAGAAATACAGATGGGCAGTTACTCCGTATTATTTGTCATTAATGGATTATTCGGATATGAATTATCCTATTAATCTGTTAGGTCTGCCTACGAACGCAGAGCTTAATAATCAGGGCGAGCTTGACCCTATGGCAGAGGAATATACAAATCCGGCCGCATGCATTACAAGACGATATCCGAACAGATTGATAATTAATGTCACAAGCTCATGTGCGGCATTTTGCAGACATTGCCAGAGAAGAAGAAGAATCGGTGAGTGTGATAGAATTGAGTCGGAAGACAGAATTAACGAAGCGATTAAATATATTGAAGACAATAAAGAAATCAGAGATGTATTAATTACAGGAGGCGATCCATTAATGCTTCCTGATGAGATGCTTGAAAGCATTATTAAAAAAGTAAGGGCAATAGAGCATGTTGAAATAGTAAGGATCGGAACGAGAGTTCCTGCAACCATGCCGCAAAGAATTACAAAAAAACTTACGGATATGCTTAAAAAGTACCATCCTTTATTTATTAATATACAGTTTGATCATCCCGGAGAGCTTACAAAAGAGGCTGTAAAAGCATGTGAGATGCTTGCTGATGCAGGAATACCTCTTGGAAATCAGATGGTATTCTTAAAGGGTATCAACAATGATAAGTATATAGTTCAGCTTTTAAACGAAGGATTATTAAAAGCAAGGGTTAGACCTTATTATATATTCCACCCTAAGCAGGTTCAGGGGACAAAGCACTTTGAAATAAAAGTATCAGAAGGCTTAAAAATTATGGAGTATTTACGTGGGCATACGTCAGGACTCGCAATTCCGCAGTATATACTGAATGCGCCTGAAGGACTCGGTAAAATTCCTCTGTTGCCTAACTATATAGAGGAAAATGATGAATACCATGTTAAGCTTAAAACATGGGAAGGAAAAGAAGTTAACATAGAGTATTAATTTAGAATAAGGAGTTGTTTTATGCAGATTTATGAAGAACTTGTTGCAAGAGGATTAATTGCTCAGGTGACAGATGAAAAAAAGGTTAGAGAGCTTATTAACAGTGGACAGGCTACTTTCTACATCGGATTTGACCCTACGGCAGATTCCCTTCATGTAGGACATTTTATGGCGCTTTGCTTAATGAAGAGACTTCAGATGGCAGGTAATAAGCCTATTGCTTTACTTGGTGGCGGAACAGGTATGATTGGAGACCCGTCAGGTAAGTCTGATATGAGAAAAATGCTCACTAAAGAAGATATAAATCATAACATTGAGTGCTTCAAAAAACAGATGAGCAAATTTATTGACTTTTCCGACGGAAAAGCATTAATGGTAAATAATGCCGACTGGCTGTTAGATCTTAATTATGTTGATGTGCTTCGTGAAGTTGGACCATACTTTACAGTTAATAATATGCTTAGAGCAGAGTGTTACAAACAGAGAATGGAAAAAGGTCTTTCATTTCTTGAGTTTAACTACATGATTATGCAGTCATACGACTTCTACAAGCTGTTTAAGGATTACGGCTGTAACCTTCAGTTTGGTGGTGACGATCAGTGGTCTAATATGCTTGGCGGACGTGAGCTTATTCGTAAAAAGCTTGGTCTTGAAGAGGCAGATGCCAAGGCTCAGGCTATGACTATTACGCTTCTTCTTAACTCTGAAGGTAAGAAGATGGGTAAGACAGTATCAGGTGCTGTATGGCTTGATCCTAATAAGACATCACCTTACGAGTTTTATCAGTACTGGAGAAATGTTGCAGATGCAGATGTACTTAAGTGCATAAGAATGCTTACATTCCTTCCACTTGAACAGATTGATGAGATGGATTCATGGGAAGGTGCTAAGCTTAATGAAGCTAAGGATATTCTTGCTTATGAACTTACAAAGCTTGTACATGGAGATGAAGAGGCTGATAAGGCAAGAAATGCTTCTAAGGCAATGTTTGGCGGAAATAAAGATGCATCAATGCTTGAGGCCACAGTAGTATCTGATGACCAGTTTGTTGATGGTAAGGTTGACATACTCAGTCTCCTTGTAATAACAGGTCAGTGTCAGTCAAGATCGGAAGCAAGACGTGCAATTGAAAAAGACAACTCTGTGTCTGTTAACGATGAAAAAATTTCAGATATTAAAACAAGCTATACTAAAGACGATTTGTCAGGTGATGGAATTGTAATTAAGAAGGGTAAAAAAAGCTTCAAAAAGGTTACAATCTAATATATAATTATCTTACCCGATAGATTATCCGGATATTTTGATCCTACATCACTTTAAACGGGATTCCTAATCTCTGTTCCGATGTCGCGCCTTAATAGTCCACTTTCACCGTACGCAGTGGTGGATGACAGACGTTCAGATGCGGTTGCCCACCTGACTTTTCGTGTCAGGAGTCAAAATACCGGACTCTTTCGGGATTTTTCTTTATTATGAATAATAAGATTAAAAGATATGTAAATGAAATAAACGAATTCAGTCAGCTGTGCAAGGAGAATCACCTTGATTCTCACTCTGCCGCAGCTGCCTTTTTTATGTTTGTTTCCATTATTCCGTTTTTTATCGTATTCTTATTAATTATTCCGTTTACACCTGTTGATTACGACACGATTCTTAATTTTATTAAATCAATTTTTCCTGAAATGATTGATTATTATGCTGAAGAAATTGTCAAACAGTTAAGTAATCAGTCTGTACCGGCCCTTTTTGTGTCAGCCATAGTGGCAATATGGTCATCATCAAGGGCGCTTCTTAAAATCAAGTCAGGCTTTAACGAAATAAGAGGAGTATCAGAGGAAAAGAATTTCTTTGTCCTAAGACTTGATGCTGTTTTTTATACATTTATTTTAATCGTATCTGTACTTTTACTGTTTGTTTTGAACGTAGTATTTACGGGTATTATCAGATATATAAGAGCTGTTTTTGACATTGATATAGTTGATAGGTTTCATCTTGTATATCTTCTTGTATTGTTTCGACCATTAATTACCATAGTTGTTGCATTTTTGGTAAATCTATATTTTTATACAGTTCTTCCTAAAGACAAAATTAAAATTAGAACTCAGATTCCCGGTGCAGCAATAGTTGCATTAGTGTGGTATCTGTATTCTACTTTTTTCAGCATTTATATTAATAATTTCAATGCTTACAGTATGTACGGCTCGTTGTCGGTAGTAATTGTTGTATTATTTTGGCTTTATGCATGTATGTATATATTATTTTTAGGCGAACAATTCAATTATTACTTGTGTTTAAAACGACAAAAATATAAAATATAAGGTGATGTGTTTTTTAAAATAAGCATTTTAAATGTTTAATATACGAAAGGATTTACATTAATCATGCAAAACAAATTGAACGAAATAAGAGAAAAAGCGATAGCTCAGATCAGTGCGGCTACAAATCTTGATGCTCTTAATGAAGTTAGAAACACTGTTCTTGGTAAGAAAGGTGAGCTTACTTTAGTATTAAGAGGAATGAAGGATGTCGCTCCCGAAGACAGACCTAAGGTGGGTCAGTGGGTTAATGAAGCAAGAGATGCGATTGAAACAACTCTTGAGTCACAGCTTAAGAAGCTTGAAAAGGAAGCATTAAAGCTTAGATATGAATCTGAGAAAATTGACGTCACAATGCCTGAAGAAGTCTTAACGCAGGGCTCGCTTCATCCAATAACACTTGTTAAAAATGAGCTTGTTGACATATTTGGTTCAATGGGATTTTTCGTATATGAAGGAACAGAGATAGAGACTGATTATTATAATTTTACAGCTCTTAACACACCTGATGATCATCCGGCAAGAGATATGCAGGATACATTCTATTTAACTCCTGAGTTCTTACTCCGTACACAGACATCAGCCGGCCAGGTTCATGTTATGGAGTCAAAAAAGCCGCCTATTAAGGTAATTTCTCCGGGTAAGGTGTTTAGGTCAGATGATGATGCAACTCATTCTCCTATGTTTTCACAGATGGAAGGCCTTGTAGTTGATAAAGGAATATCTCTGTGTGACCTTAAGGGTATGCTTGATGAATTTGTAAAAAAGATTTTTGGTTCGGATAATATTAAGACAAGACTTAGACCTTCTTATTTTCCGTTTACTGAGCCATCAGTTGAGGTTGATGTAAGCTGTTTCCAGTGTGGTGGATGCGGATGCAAGCTTTGTAAGGGAACAGGCTGGATAGAAGTTCTTGGTGCAGGTGTTGTTAATAATAAGGTTTTGGAAGGCTGCGGAATAGATACTAATGAGTATTCAGGTTTTGCATTTGGTATCGGCCTTGAGAGAATTGCGATGCTTAAATATGGCATCAACAATATTAAAATGCTGTTTGAATCTGATATGAGAGTATTAAAGCAGCTCCATGAATAATTATTACAACTAAGGTTTGTTAGGAGGATACAAAATGTTAGCACCATTAAGCTGGTTGAAAGAATATGTAGATATAGATGTTACACCGTCAGAACTTAAAGAAAAGCTTTTCTCATGTGGCTTTGAAGTTGAGGATTTATATGAAGTAGGTAAAGATATTCATGATGTAGTTGTAGGTCTTGTTAAGACATGCGAGCCTATTCCTGATACGCATCTTCATCTTTGTAGCGTTGATGCAGGAAGCCATGGTACATTCCAGGTATGCTGCGGTGCGGATAATGTAAGAGCGGGTAAAAAGTTCCCGCTTGCTTTAGTCGGCGCACAGGTAATTATGACAGGTAAGGACCACGTTACTGTTGAAGGCGTAATGACAATCAAAAAGGGTAAGTTAAGAGGCTATGAATCGGAAGGTATGCTTTGTTCGGGTGTTGAGCTTGGCGTTACTGAAGATATGTATAAGGGAGCAGGATATAATGGACTTTTAGAGCTTCCTGATGATGCTATAGTAGGCGAAGACGTTAAACCTTTACTTATGCTTGATGACTGGATTTTTGATATTGCAATTACGGCAAACAGACCGGATTGTCAGAGCATTTACGGAATAGCAAGAGAGGTTGCTGCAGTTCTTAATAAAGAAATAAAGCCTCTTGATTTAAGTTTTACAGAAGACGGAACAAAAAAAGAAGGCTTTAAGGTAAGCGTTTTAGCTCCTGAGTTATGTCCTAGATATATTGCACATTATGTACATGATATTACAATCAAGGAATCTCCTCAGTGGATGAAGAGAAGACTTGCACTAGTAGGTATCGGAGCAATTAACAATGTTGTTGATATTACTAACTACATTTTGACTGAGCTTGGACAGCCAATGCACGCTTTTGACGCTTCATTTATTGAAGGAAATGAAATCGTTGTCAGAAGAGCCGGTAACGGAGAGAAAATAGTTACTCTTGATGAAAAGGAATTTGAATTAAACGATTCCAATCTTGTAATATGCGACGGTAAAAAACCTGTTGCACTTGCAGGAATTATGGGTGGTCTTAATTCCGAGATTCTTGATACTACAAAAGATGTTATGTTTGAAGCAGCTAAATTCATGCGTGACAATATTCGTAAGAGTTCAAGAGCATTAGGTCAGTCTTCTGATTCTTCGTCAATGTATGCTAAGGGTGTATATGAATATACAACTGTTATTGCAATGAAGCGAGCACTTCATCTTATTGAAGAACTTGGCTGCGGTAAAGTTTCATCAACACATGAAGAGGTTAACAGCGGAAATTCAATAGAACCAAGAGAGTTACAGGTATCAATTGACAAGGTTAATAAAGTGCTTGGAATCACGGTTCCTACAGAAGATATATTAAGAATTCTTAAGTCACTTGACTTTAATCCTAAGGCTGACGGAGATTTGCTCACACTTATGATTCCTGCTTACAGAGAGGATATGGAGAGCTATCCTGATGTTGCTGAAGAAGTAATCAGAATGTACGGATATGACCATGTCAAATCAACATTTATGCCTACTGCTAAGGTTACAATGGGTGGTTTTAACTTACAGCAGCGCTCAACACTTAAGTTAAAGAGAGCATTATGCGGGCTTGGTGCATATGAAGGTATTCATTATTCATTCTTCTCACCATCAGACCTTGATTTATTAAGACTTTCTGATGATGCCAAGGAAAGACAGGCAATTAAGCTTATTAATCCTATTAACATTGATTTATCTCTTATGAGAACAACACTTGCCCCTCAGATGATAAGAGCGATGGCAAGAAATCAGAAGAGAGATTTGCTTGAAGGACGTATTTTCGAAATTGGAAATGCATTTATTCCAAAGTCATTACCGCTTACAGAGTACCCTGATGAGAGAGAGACTCTTTGTGTAGGTATTTTCGGTGAAGAAGAGTCATTCTATAAGCTTAAGGGATTTGCGAAGATTGTTGCGGACTGTTTTGATCTTAAATTTACCTATGAAGCAGCTACAAAGCCGTTCCTTCATCCTTATCAGACAGCAGAAATTTTCTGTAACGACGAAAAAATCGGATATCTTGGAAAAGTAAGCTATGAAATAATGGATGATCTTGATATGAGAGTTCCAAGCTTTGTTATGGAATTAGACTTAAGCTTACTTTCAAAGTATTATGCTAATGAACAGAAGTTTATTCCTCTTCCAAAGTTCGCTATTGAAAAGAGAGACTTTGCATTTGTAGTAGATAAAGATGTATCTTGCGCTGCAATTGAAAACGGAATTAAGGAAGCCTGCAAATATGTTACAGATGTTAAGCTATTCGATGTATATGAAGGTTTAAAATTAGGACTTAATAAGAGAAGTATGGCCTTCTCTGTAGTGTTCACACCACAGAATGAAGAATTTAACGATGAAAAGATTGAAGGATACGTAAAGAAAATCCTTAAAAATCTTGAAGCTAAATTAGGAGTTACACTGAGGGGATAATGAAAACTTCAGATTTCTATTTTGACTTACCAAAAGAATTAATTGCACAAGACCCACTTACTGACAGAGCTTCATCAAGACTCTTAAAGCTTGACAGATATTCAGGTGAAATAGAACATAGGACATTTTCTGATGTGACTGATTATTTAAGGGAGTCAGATTTGTTAATTCTTAACAATACTAAGGTTATTCCTGCAAGGCTTTTAGGAGTTAAGGAAGACACAGGGGCAAATGTTGAGGTTTTCCTACTTAAAAGACATTCTATGGATGTGTGGGAGACTTTGGTAAAGCCCGGTAAAAAGCTTAAAGAGGGTGCATTTGTAAGCTTCGCAGACGGACTTTTAAGGGCGCAAATTATTAAAGTATTAGAAGATGGCTCAAGACTTGTAAAGTTTATATATGATGGCATTTTTGAAGAAATACTTGATAAGCTTGGAGAGATGCCTCTTCCGCCATACATAACCCATAAGCTTAAGGACAAAGACAGATATCAGACTGTTTATGCAAAATATGAAGGCTCTGTAGCAGCACCGACAGCGGGACTTCATTTTACAAATGAACTTCTTGAAAAGATTAAAGATAAGGGAGTTGATATAGCTTATGTTACACTTCATGTCGGACTTGGTACGTTCAGACCTGTTAAGGCAAAAGAAGTGACAGAACATAAAATGCATTCCGAAAGCTATATTATTCCGAAAGAAACTGCTGATAAAATTAATGCGACCAAGAAAAACGGAGGCAGAGTAATTTGTGTCGGTACTACAAGTGTAAGAACGCTTGAATCTGCATCACTTGACGACGGAACTGTTATTGCTAAGGAAGACGACACCTCGATATTTATTTATCCGGGTTATAAGTTTAAAGTAGTAGATGGATTGATTACAAATTTTCATCTTCCCGAATCAACGCTTGTCATGCTTGTTTCGGCATTTGCGGGCAGAGAGAATGTTTTGAATGCATATAAAAATGCAGTTGATTTAAAATACAGGTTCTTTTCATTTGGTGATGCAATGATTATTATATGATATAATGAATAATTGGAAGAAGGAGGGTTTATTAGTGGAAGAAAAAAGAAAAGCAAAAAGAATCCCTTTAGAAGGTAATCTTGCAATGAATCGTCTTGATGGTGGCAAAGCAGAAATTGTTCCGGTTCAGATTGTTGATGTTTCAAAAACAGGAATTGGATTCGAATGTGCAAGAGATCTTTCAATCGGTTCATTATATGCGTTAGAACTCGTATTATGGACAAAAGAAAAAATTGATACATTTATCAATATTACAAGATGTAATGTTTCAGGCAATAAGAAGATTTATGGAGCAACATTTGTTGGAATTACTGAGGCAGACGCTTGTAAAATTGAGATTTATGATATGTTTAACTAAATTTTATTTTGAGGAGATATACTATGAAAAAACCTACAGTATTAATGATCCTTGATGGATATGGAATCAATGAAAAGAAAGAACATAATGCCGTAGCAATGGCAAAAACTCCTGTTATGGATAAGCTTATGAGCACATATCCATATGTTAAGGGACTTGCATCAGGCATGGCGGTAGGACTTCCTAACGGTCAGATGGGTAATTCCGAAGTAGGACACCTTAATATGGGTGCCGGACGTATTGTTTATCAGGAGCTTACAAGAATTACAAAGGAAATCGAAGACGGTACTTTCTTTACAAACAAAGCTTTATTAGAAGCAGTTAACAACTGTAAGACTAAGGGCTCAAGTCTTCACTTATTCGGTCTTTTATCAGACGGTGGTGTTCACAGCCACAATACTCATCTTTATGGTTTATTAGAGCTTGCAAAGAGAGAAGGGCTTACAAATGTTTACGTTCACTGCTTCCTTGATGGTAGAGATACACCACCTTCATCAGGTGCTGATTATATCGAGCAGCTTGAATCAAAGATGAGAGAAATCGGTGTAGGTCAGATTGCTTCTATCATGGGACGTTATTATGCGATGGACAGAGATAACAACTATGACAGAGTTAAGCTTGCATATGTTGCAATGACAGAAGGCGAAGGCCTTAAGGCAGCTAATGCATATGATGCGATTCACGGCTCATATGACAGAGGTGAAACAGATGAATTTGTTAAGCCTACAGTAATAGTTAACGGTGGTGTTCCTGTTGGAACAATTAATGACGGAGATTCAGTAGTATTCTTTAACTTCCGTCCTGACAGAGCAAGAGAAATCACTCATGCATTCTGTGATGATGAATTCAGATCATTTAAGAGAGACAGAAAGTTGGATTTAGTATATGTATGCTTCTCAGATTATGATCCACTTATTGATAATAAGCTTGTTGCATTTGAGAAGATTGCCGTAACAAATACTTTCGGAGAGTGGCTTGCAGCTAACGGTATGAAGCAGGCAAGAATCGCAGAAACAGAAAAGTATGCACATGTTACATTCTTCTTTAACGGTGGTGTTGAAGAGCCGAATGAAGGAGAAGACAGAATTCTTGTTAAGTCTCCAAAGGTTGCAACATATGATTTGAAGCCTGAAATGAGTGCTTATGAAGTATGTGATAACTTGGTTAAGGCAATTAAAGCCGATAAGTATGATGTTATTATTGTAAACTTTGCAAATCCTGATATGGTTGGACATACAGGTGTTGAAGAAGCTGCAATTAAGGCTGTTGAAGCAGTTGATGAGTGTGTTGGAAAAGCATATGATGCAATTATGGAAGTTGGCGGAGTAATGTTTATTTGCGCCGATCATGGTAACTGCGAGCAGACTGTTGATTATGAGACAAATGCTCCTTTCACTGCTCATACAACTAATCCGGTTCCATTTATTCTTGTTAATTACAAGGAAGGTTACGGACTTAGAGAGGGCGGATGTCTTGCAGATATCGTTCCTACACTTATTGAATGTATGGGAATGGAACAGCCGCACGAAATGACAGGAAAGTCATTACTCATTAAGAAATAATTATCAAACCATTATTTTATACAGAATAATACCGGCTGTTAGTCAGCCGGTATTTATTTTGTGAAAAATGACAATAATTTAAAAAAAATGACAAAAAACTTTGGTTAATAATTATTAACATTTTCACATTATATTCACATTTTTTAATACTAAATATGATATAATTCATAATCGGCGGTTGTTTTTTATCGTTTTTATTATTTCGCTTAATTACTAAATTAAATGATAATTTTAATATAAAAGGAAAAGGATTAGTCATGAGAAGAATCAAAAAAAGCATAGTATCAATATTTGTTTTAAGTCTTGTATTTTGCTTAACAGGCTGTAATAGTACTGAAAACACTGAAGAGGCAACAGAAGACAAGAGAATAACTGTAAAAGTTGATACACCTAAGATTTCAAGTATTGAAAATAGCGGAGATTTTATCGGTACAGTACAAAGTGAAGAGCAGGTCTATGTAATGTCTAAGCTATCAGGTGATGTTACCGAAACATTTTTTGAAGTTGGAGACTATGTAAATGAAGGTGATTTGCTTTTTACAGTTGATGATACTTCAGCGCAGATTCAGCTTAAGCAGGCTAATGCTTCTCTTTCTTCTGCAAATGCTTCACTTAATACAGCTAAGGCAGGAGTTAATACAGCAAATGCAAATATTAATTACCAGACTGCATCTGTAACTGAAAGTTTTGCAAAGTCAGATACTACAGAAAAGCAGCTTCAGTTAAGCATTGATCAGGCAGAAGTCAATTTCAGAAATAATGAGATTAATATCGGAACACTTGATAATACATTGACTAATTTAAAGGATAAGCTAAATGATGTTAATGATGGAATTGATGCGCTAAAGCCACAGCTTGAAGGAGCAAAAGCTGAATATGCTGCTGCACTT
>SFNX01000148.1 GCA_004552595.1 Lachnospiraceae bacterium
GGAATCCAAGAACGAATACAAACATTTATCGATTCTAAAGAGTCTCAGTAGTCATAATGACAACTGGGGCTTTTTTATACCCCGAAATAAAGCGGTTACTTTAGAAATGGGTGTTTGAGTATGTTTAAAATAATAAAAACCGAGTATTATGATGAATTTAGATGCTTAATGGACGAGTGTAAGGATAACTGTTGCGATGAAGACTGGATAATAACAATAGATGATGAAGTATATGAAAAATATAAGTCGCTAGGAATAGATAATCTAGAAGAAAAAATAACAAAAGATAATCATTCTATAATAAAGAAAAATGGAAAGTGTCCATTTATATTAGAAAACGGACTTTGCTATTGGCATAAAGAGTATGGTGAGGATTATCTATCAAATACCTGTAAATCGTATCCTCGTTTTGTTTCATCATATGGTGATTTATATATACAAAATATAGGCCTTTCTTGCCCTGCTTCTGCAACATGGGTTGTGAATCTGGATCATAAATGTAAGATAATAGATAAAATATATTTTGAAGATGTAAATGAAATAACAGAAAATTATAAAAAATCTTCTGTTGAGACATTGATGATGGAAATACTTAAATATTTTTATACATCAGATAGCTTTTTTGACGCAATCAAAAAAACATATTTACTGTTGGGAGATGAGGTTAATATAAGCTCCGATAACCCACTGTTGACAAAAAATGATTTAGTCTTTTGCAATATCTCAATTTGTTTTTTATTTGAACATATTATGCTAGAGAGCAAAAATGAATATCCAGATTACATTAGTACAATAAATCAGCTTTGTGAGATTATTGGTAAAATAGAAGATAAATATTTGCTTGAAAATGATAGTAATAATGAGAAAGAACGGTTGATAAATTCAATATATAAGACAATGAGAAGAGAGGATCATAAAATATGAATTTTATGTATTTATTTGGACATAAAGTTCATATTAAATTTAGCAATTTATTATAAAAAGTGCATATTCCGCTTGAACGGAACAGCCAGTCCGCGATAGCGGTAAGGCTGTCCGCTCCAAACGGTAAGGTTTGTTCTAATTAGGATTGCGCATGTTCTTTCCATTTAGTTCAAGGCGGTACGCCTTGTGAATTATACGGTCCAGACATGCATCTGCGTATGTATTTTCAGCGAACAAATCGTACCAGGATTTAACAGGTAACTGAGATACGATGATGGTTGACCTACGATTGTCACGACTGTCAATTACTTCAAAGAAGTCACGACATTTATCAAGGTCAAGATCCATCAAGCCAAAATCATCAATAACCAATAAATCCAGATTGGCCATATGATTGACATATTCAAGGTAAGTTCCTCTGATACGGGCTTGATCCATTTCGCTCATCATTGTGTTTGCCCTGATATACTTTGTTGTTTTAAAAAGCCTGATAGCTGCAATACACAAAGCATTTGATATATAAGATTTTCCGGCACCGGTTGCACCCGTGATAAGGAGATTTCGTCCTTCATCAAGCCACTTGCAGGTAGCAAGCTGTTCAATGGTTTCGGTATCTAGCATTCTGTCCGGCTCATATATCGTGTCATCAAATGATGCTTGTGGATACCGAAGAGTTGCCTTTTTGAGAAAACGGTTGAACTTCTTATTGAAGCGTACTTCCCACTCGAAGTTTACAATGCATGAAAATCTTTCATAAAAGCCGGAAAGATCAGAGTTGGGATTAAGTATCTGCTCTTCATAGGCTTCAGCCATACCTGACATTTTCATTTGTTTGAGGCGGTCGATAATAATCATCTCCTCAGCAGTTAATTTTATATTTTTCATAGTATTCACCTTTACTTGTAAAAGTCCTTTCCTCTAATGTTTTCGTGTTTCGGAAGTAATAGTGCTTTTCCGCTTTCAGAATCAATGTTATTTACAACATTTCCAAGGACTCGTTTGAAGTATGAATACTTGCAAGCATGCATTTCGATACATTTACGGGATGCCTCCTCAACAATACCATGAGGAATGCCTTTGCAGGAATGAAGAATTCCTGCGCAACTGTTATAAGCCTGTTCTTCATGCTTTGCAGAGCGAAGAACATGATCAATCAGTTCTTCCGTACATTCTCCGAAGGCAGATGCCCACCGGCGGTAATAAGCGCCATCGCGGGCATTAACTTCTTTGTAATAAAGATGTTCAGGCTTCATATGACTGTCATCTGTAATGTATTTAGGAAAATCCTTATAGGAACGTCTGTGTTTACAGATGAACCTGTTGTTGCGGTCACAGATTATTATCTCTGTAGGAGTAGCCTTAATAATTGCAGGCTGTCCACGATATGTGTACAATACAGAGTAATAGTGGCCATCATATTCAAGATGATAGTTATCAGGTACTTTCAGAATGTATTTATAATCGCATGTTGAATACTTATCGCCTGGCAGCGGTTTCATTTGCGGTTTATCATACCTAAGGTATGCATCCATTCTGGATCCGACCATCTTTTGAAACTCTCGTCTGTTGATGTCCGCTATTATTTTTTGCGTCTCATCATTAATTGATTCAAGAGATGTGAAGATTTTTTCCTTCAGTCTCTCTATCAGGTGAGTTTCAAGGTATCGAACATGATTTTCAACCGTTGGCTTACCTTTTGGCTTGCGTGCCGGAGGCGGTAGTATTACTACGTTATAGAATTCTTCAAGGTCCTGATATGCGGTATTAAGAATTAATTCATCCTTTGTATGTTTAATTACCGCTGTTTTGCAGTTATCCGGTACAAAGTACTTTGGAACTGCACCATAAAACGTTATTGCATTAACTGTACCTTGCATGAAATTCGGGAGCTTTTCATCAAGGAAGCATTCGGCATAAACAAGACTGCTTACACCAAGAGTGGTGGTAAAGACATGCACCTTTTTTATTTCGCCGCTTTGAGTATCAACAAGCAATTCCGGTTGATCACCGACCCAGTCAATGTACATCTTTTCTCCGGGAATACGTTCAACCGGCATTGATACTTTGTCGCCACCGTAATTCCTATCTATGAATCTATTGAAGTGTTCATAGAATTGTGAAATCTGATAACCATTAGGATGCTCATTCTTGTAATCGAGCCAGCAGTAAAACATGTTTACTCGGCTACCCTTGGTCATCATGCGGTTATAGTAGCGTTCAAAATCAGGCATAGGAATATCCTTTTTCCTGATATTTTTCGGAGGATATATAAGTTCCTCCACTTGTGAGGGCTCCATTCTAAGGAAGTCTTCCCAAGACAGACCGGATTCTTTGTACCGGTCAAGAATTAACTGTATGCCACTGCATCCAATGCCATACCGTTTTCGTATAATCGGAATCGAGACTTTTTCGTTTCGAAGACCGATTACACCGATGATTGTGTTGTAGTCATGCATAATCATAGCTCCTTTCGTATTTGTTATTAACTACAAAAAGAACTATATCATATATAAAACTCTTACCGTTTAGAACGGAAAGCCTTACCGAACATCCGGAAAGGGACTTACCGTTTTAAGCGGAATTAACTTACCGCTGGAGCGGAATATGCATTACCGCTGGAGCGGAATATGCATAAAAAGCTAAAAACGATAAAAAAATATGTTTTAAGGGTTAAGTAAAATAAAATTGAGACGATATATATTATGTCAATAAGAAATAACAAGGATGTAAGCTTCTTATGACAAACACGGAAGTTAATATATAATACAATTTCAGGAGGAAATGATTATGGTAGTACAGCACAATTTACAGTCAATGAATTCTAACAGAATGTTAGGACTTACAACAAGTGCACAGGCAAAGAACACAGAGAAGTTATCTTCAGGTTACAAGATCAACAGAGCAGCCGATGATGCAGCAGGTCTTACAATTTCTGAAAAGATGCGTTCAC
>SFNX01000043.1 GCA_004552595.1 Lachnospiraceae bacterium
ATTTCCGAAGAATATAAATGTCCAAAGTTAATGGAAACACCGATTAATAAATTAAAAGAAAGTGTTTACGACTGCCTTATTAACGGAACAAACGGAAAAGTACTTAAGGTTAAATATAAAGGAATGAGAGGAGAAGGCGTTTATGATGTTCCTTTTGAAGGACTCATCAGAAACGTTGAGAGAAAGTACAGGGAAACTTTTTCTGAGGCATCAAAGGCTGAATATGAGACATTTATGAGAATCTCTCCATGTACCGAATGTAAGGGACAAAGACTTAAGCCTTCAGCACTTGCCGTCACATTTGGAGATAAAAACATACATGAACTGACGTCGATGTCTGTAGTAAATCTCTTTAAGTTTATGGAAGAGGTTAATCTTACACAACAGCAGAGACTTATCGGCAAAGTGATTCTTAAGGAAATAAAGGCCAGACTTACATTCCTTGTTGAAGTAGGACTTGATTACCTTACTTTATCAAGAGCTACAAGTTCTCTGTCAGGAGGAGAAGCTCAGAGAATAAGGCTTGCTACTCAAATCGGATCGGGGCTTGTCGGAGTTGCATATATACTTGATGAACCTAGTATCGGTCTACATCAGCGCGACAATGATAAGCTTTTATCGGCACTTAAAAACTTAAGAGACATCGGAAATACTCTTATTGTCGTAGAACACGATGAAGACACAATGAGAGAAGCGGATTTTATTGTCGACATAGGACCGGGGGCAGGAGAAAACGGCGGAGAAGTTGTTGCAACAGGAACCGCAAAAGATATTATGAAGTGCAAGGAATCGATTACCGGTCAGTATTTATCCGGCAAGCTTAAAATACCGGTTCCAAAGGTTAGACGTAAGCCTACAGGTTTTATTACTTTAAAGGGTGCAAAGGAAAACAACCTTAAAAACATAGATGTAAGTTTCCCTTTAGGTGTAATGACATGCGTTACCGGAGTATCGGGAAGCGGAAAATCTTCCTTAGTTAACGAAATACTTTATAAATCTTTGGCAAAAACGCTTAATAGGGCAAGAACAATACCCGGCAAGCATGACAAAATCGAAGGTACAAATCAGCTTGATAAAATTATATGTATTGACCAGTCGCCAATCGGACGTACTCCAAGGTCAAATCCTGCAACATATACCGGTGTTTTTGACTTAATAAGAGATTTATTTGCATCTACTCAGGATGCTAAGGAAAAGGGGTATTTGAAAGGGCGTTTCAGCTTTAATGTTAAGGGCGGAAGGTGTGAGGCCTGCTCAGGTGACGGAATTATCAAAATTGAGATGCACTTTTTGCCGGATGTATATGTACCTTGTGAGGTGTGCCACGGTAAAAGATATAATCGTGAGACACTTGAAGTTAAATATAAAGGAAAAAGCATATATGATGTCCTTAATATGACCGTTGAGGAAGCATGCGAATTTTTCGCAAATGTTCCAAGCATTAAGCGTAAAATCGAGACACTAAACGAAGTAGGGCTCTCATATATAAGATTAGGACAACCTTCAACCGAGCTTTCGGGTGGAGAAGCCCAGAGAATAAAGCTTGCTACAGAGTTATCAAGGAGAAGCACCGGAAAGACAATATATGTCCTTGACGAACCTACAACCGGACTTCATTTCGCAGATGTCCATAAGCTGACAGACATTCTTAAAAGACTTACCGAAGGCGGAAATACAGTTGTTGTTATCGAACACAACCTTGATGTAATTAAAACTGCCGACTACATTATTGATATGGGCCCTGAAGGCGGAGACGGAGGCGGTACGGTAATCGCAAGCGGTACGCCGGAGGAAGTTGCTGAGGTTAAAGAATCATATACCGGACAATATATAAAGAAATATTTATAACACTATAAAGTTTTTATTATTTTAGCCGAAATATATATCAGCACGGAGGCATATGAATAATACAAAGGGATTTGTAATATTCATATGCCTCTGTGTTTTATTAAAAACATTATTAAACTTAACAAATCAATTTGAAAAGTCTATTTTATTGCGTTATACTATATCTGTATGTTTATGCCTAGGAGTGGGCAAAGCCGTAATATCGGCTTAAAATAAGGGATTATTTCAGGAGACAGAAGATATGGCTTATACCGATATTGGAATAGATTTAGGAACAGCAAGTATTCTTGTTTATGTCAGAGGAAAAGGTGTAGTACTTAAGGAGCCTTCAGTTGTTGCCTTTGACAGAGATACTAACAAGATAAAAGCTATTGGCGAAGATGCAAGACTTATGCTTGGTCGTACACCGGGTAACATTGTTGCTGTAAGACCGTTAAGGCAGGGCGTTATTTCTGATTACACAGTAACAGAGAAAATGCTTAAGTATTTCATCCAGAAAGCAATAGGTAAAAAGAGCTTCAGAAAGCCACGTATCAGTGTCTGCGTACCATCAGGCGTTACTGAAGTTGAGAAGAAGGCCGTAGAAGATGCTACATACCAGGCAGGCGCAAGATTTGTAGAAATCATCGAAGAACCGATTGCAGCAGCTATTGGTGCGGGAATAGATATTTCTAAGCCTCAAGGTAATATGATTGTTGATATCGGTGGTGGTACTACGGATATTGCAGTTATTTCACTTGGCGGAGCAGTAGTATCAACTTCAATAAAAATCGCCGGTGATGACTTTGATGAAGCTATCGTAAGATACATGAGAAAAAAGCACAATCTGCTTATCGGTGAGAGAACGGCAGAAGAGCTTAAAATAAAAATTGGAACAGCATTTAAGAGACCTGAAGTTGATTATCTTGAAGTTAGAGGAAGAAACCTTGTAACAGGTCTTCCAAGAACAGTTAAGGTTTCCAGTGAAGAGACAGAGGAAGCTTTAAGAGAAACAACATCACAGATTGTTGAAGCAATTCATAGTGTACTTGAGAGAACTCCACCTGAGCTTGCCGCTGATATTGCGGACAGAGGTATAGTACTTACAGGAGGCGGAAGCTTACTTAGAGGACTTGAAGACTTAATTGCCTATAAGATGGGTATCAATACTATGACTGCTGAAGATCCTATGACAGCCGTTGCAATCGGAACAGGAAAGTATGTTGAATTCCTGTCAGGATACGATGAAGACGACATAGAGTAGGAACTATCGAGGGGACTGTTAAATGCGGGAACATCTTTTGATGATTTAACAGTAATGTTTTACTTTACGGAACAGGAGTATTATGGTAAAGGGACTGTATACTGCAAACTGGGGTATGATCAACGAGCAGAAAAGAGTTGATATACTTGCAAATAATATGGCTAATGCAGCTACAACAGGTTATAAAAAGGAAGGCTCAACTTCAGAAGCTTTCTATGATGTACTTGCCTATAAGATTAAAGACACATCTGAACCTCATGTTGATAAAAAGCTTGGCGCGATGAATTTAGGAGTGAAGATCGGTGAAGTATACACCGATTATTCACAGGGCGCCATTCATGAGACCGGTAATACTTTCGAAATGGCTTTATCCGGTAAGGGATTTTTTGCCGTAGAATTCACTAACAAAAATGGAGAGACATCCGTAAAATACACAAGAGACGGACATTTTACATTGAATGTAAAGGGCGAACTTGTCAATAAAAACGGTGATTACCTTCTTGATAAGCAGGGAGGACATATAGTACTTGATCCAATGGCTGATTTCAGTGTTGACAGAACGGGTACCGTATATCTTGACAATCAGGCTGTTACACAGATACAGGTAGCTGATTTCGAAGATTATAATTACCTTGAAAAGTACGGAGAGAACTATTATACGGCGCTCGAGGGTGCTAATGAAATAGACGCGGAGGCAGAGGTTATCTCGGGATATCTTGAAGACTCCAATGTTCAGGTAGTTCAGGAAATGGTCGATCTGATTAACTTTACAAGAGCCTACGAAACTAATCAGAAAATGATTCAGGCAGTTGATTCAACAATTGATACTGCAGTTAATAAAGTCGGACAGGTTTAAGCTAATCTAAGCGGAGGAATAAAATAATGGTAAGAGCATTATGGTCAGGCGCTACAGGAATGATAGCCCAGCAGAATAACGTAGATACAATCGCTAACAATATTGCAAACGTCAATACAATCGGATACAAGACAGAGGTTAATGAGTTTAAGTCTCTTTTATATCAGAATTTACAGACAAGGACTACATCGGCAAATGGCGAGGAAAAGCCGGTAGGTGCACAGGTTGGACTTGGTGTAAGAAATGCTGCCATTACTTCTCAGTTTAAGCAGGGCTCATTCCTTGCATCGGAAAATGACGCCGCACTTGCAATTAACGGTGAAGGCTTCTTTGCTGTAAGAGGTGAAGACCAGCAGATTTACTATACAAGAAACGGTAACTTCAACTGGGCTTTAGGACCTAATAACACACTCGCTCTTACAAATTCTGACGGATTGCTTGTTCTTAACACTAACGGACAGCCGATAACCGTCCCTAATAATAACGAATACTATACCAGTCAGATTGAAGTAGATAATGACGGACAGCTCTGGTATCCGGATGCAGACAACAATCTTCAACAGATTGCAGGAATGCAGGTGGGTACATGGCAGTTCCAGAATCCTGCAGGACTTCTTAAAAAGGGAGATTCTCTCTTTGCTGTTACGGATGCTTCCGGTGCTGCAATCAATGAGGCAACCGCACCTAACATTCAAAGAAGCGAAATAAGACAGGGATACATTGAAAACTCTAACGTTCAGGTTGCTGATGAAATGGTAAATCTTATCATTGCACAGAGAGCCTACGAAATGAATTCAAAGGTAATCCAGGCATCAGACACTATGATGCAGCAGGCAAATGAACTCCGTAGATAATAATAAATAAAAGGTAATAACATGGATATTGGCTCATTATATACAGATTATTATTCAAAAGCCGCAAATGATGCTAAAACATCAAGGCTTAGTACAAAGGCTAAGGAAGATTTATCGGGTTCTTCAGACGAAGAGCTTATGGAGGTGTGCAAAGACTTCGAAAGCTACTTTGTCGAGCAGGTATTAAAACAGGCTATGGATGCTTTCACTGATGGTGAAGAGTCATCAAGCGGTGCAATGAACACACTTCAGAGCTATTATAAGGACGGTCTTGTCAGAGAATACGCAGGCAAAATCACAGAAAATCAGGATATGGGACTTGCGAAGATTCTTTTTGAACAGATGAAACGCAATTATTCGACTGATAAGGTTAAGCCTGCGAATGAAACTAATACTGAAAATACAGACAAAACAGACATAATAGATGACACATCTGCAACCGAAGCAGTAATGACGGCATATGCAAAAGAGGAATAAAACACATACCGGCACATGGAAGTATTATCAGGTTATATAGAACAGATCATTTACAGAATACCGGATACAGGATATACAGTTTTTTCATTAGATACCGAGGCAGAACAAATAACCTGCGTCGGTATGTTTCGCTATGCGGATGAAGGCGAATTTATTGAGGTTACAGGGAATTATGTTAACCACAAGACGTATGGGCGACAATTTGACGTAAAGCAGTATAAAATAAAGGAGCCTGATAGTATATCTGATATTGAAAGATATCTTTCATCGGGAGCAATTAAAGGAATAGGACCGGCACTTGCAAATAGGATAATTAAGGAATTCGGAAAAGATACTTTATCGGTTATTGAACACAATCCTGAAAAACTTGTTATCGTAAAAGGAATTACGGAGAATAAAGCAAGAGATATTTCCATTCAGTTTATCGAACGCAGGGAATTCAGGGAGGTTCTTGTATTTTTGCAAAAATACGGAGTCGGATTAAACCTTGCAGGCAAAATATATGATAAATACGGTAGTGAATCAACAAAGATAATATCTGAAAATCCTTATATTCTTGCAGAAGATATTACAGGAGTCGGCTTTAGACGAGCAGATGAAATAGCTGCAAAGGTCGGAATCCGCATTGATTCTGACTACAGGGTTCGATGCGGCATTTTATACTGCTTATCGGATGCAGTTTCAAAAGGACATTGTTATCTTCCAAAGGATGAGCTTATTAAGCGCGCAAATTACCTGCTTGGCGTAAGTGAAGACATTATTGAACCGCAGATTATGAATCTGTATGTTGATAAAAAGCTCATATTGAATCAGTGCAACGGTGAAATAAGAATATATTCAAATGTCTTTTACTATACCGAGCTTTCTGTTGCAAGGATGCTCAATGACTTATCGGTTAAAATTGAAAAGGACGAAAAGGAAATAGCCTGTAAGATTGATGAGCTGTCAAATGCTGAGGGTATAGAGCTTGACGAACTTCAAAAAGAAGCTGTAATCAATGCAATTGTTAACGGAGTAGCTATAATTACAGGCGGTCCCGGAACAGGAAAAACTACAATAATTAACTTAATTATTAAGTATTTTGACAGCCTTTCACTTGATTTTTATCTTGCGGCACCTACAGGAAGAGCAGCAAAGAGAATGACGGAAACGACAGGGTATGAGGCATCTACAATACAGAGACTTTTACACCTTAATAAAAGCTTAGATGAAGGCGGTAACGGCTTTTTCTATGAAAAAAATGAGGATGATCCTCTCCTTGCTGACGTAATAATAATAGATGAGATGTCAATGGTTGACATCCAGCTTTTTAATGCTTTATTAAAGGCAGTTTCAGTAGGAACGAGACTTGTTCTTGTAGGTGATACAAACCAGCTTCCGTCAGTAGGACCGGGCTGTGTGCTAAAAGACATTATTAAATCAGGCGCATTTCCGGTTGTATGTCTTAAGAAAATATTCAGACAGTCGGAAGCATCCGATATTGTTATTAATGCACATGAAATAAATGCAGGAAAGCATATAAGGCTTGATAATAAAAGTAAGGATTTCTTCTTCTTAAAAAGAGATAATGAGCAGATAATAGCTAACGATATTGTCAAATACATTACAGGGAACCTTCCTAAGTATGTAGATGCAAAGCCTTTGGAAATACAGGTGCTTACACCTATGAGGAAAGGTCCGCTAGGTGTAATTAACCTAAATTCATTTTTACAAAAATACTTAAACCCTCCTTCAATTGATAAAGCTGAAAAAGAGTACGGAGATATTCTTTTCAGAGAAGGTGATAAAGTAATGCATATTAAAAACAATTATCAGCTTGAATGGGAAATAAAAAGCAGTAAGGGAATTGTTATTGACGAGGGCGTCGGAGTGTTTAACGGCGATACAGGTGTAATAACAAGTATTAATTCCTATACGGAAACGGTTACTGTTGAATATGATGAGGGAAGGACAGTAAATTATCCGTTTTCGCTTCTTGACGAACTTGAACTTGCATACGCAATTACAATACATAAATCGCAGGGAAGTGAGTATCCTGCGGTAATTATCCCGATTCTATCAGGCCCTAAGCTATTAATGTCAAGAAACCTTTTGTACACCGCACTTACAAGAGCTAAAAATGCCGTAATAATACTCGGAAGTATGGGAATGGTGTATGAAATGATTGATAATGAAGATGAACAGAAAAGATATACATCGCTTTGCGATAGAATAATTGAAAGCAGGTGATTAGACTGATTGACAATTTAACGGATTTTATTTTCCCAAGACGATGTCCTGTATGCCACGACATTGTAGCTAAAAAGGGAAAACTGATATGCGATGAATGCAAAGATGTTTTTGTACGGGTAAAAGACCCATTTTGCATGAAATGCGGAAAGCAGCTTTCGGATATAGACAGAGTGTATTGTACTTTTTGCGAAAAAAGCAATATCCCGTTTATTGAAGGAAGAGCAGTATTTCTATATGACGATAATATGCGAAAGAGCATATACAGATTCAAATACGGCGGCCGAATGGAGTATGCGAAATACTATGCATACGAAATATACAACAAATACAAAGAAAAAATACGCCTTTGGAATCCCACAGTAATTATTCCAATACCACTTCACAAATCAAAGCTTAAAAAACGAGGATACAATCAGGCGTTTCTAATTGCAAAAGAATTATCGGTTCTGACAAAAATACCTGTAGACAACAAAATACTGACGAGAGTAAAAAAGACTGAAAAACAAAAGAATTTAGGCGCATCGGGAAGAGAAAACAATGTAAAAAACGCTTTCAAAATGGTGCCAAATGGAGTACAATATTTATCAGCTATGCTTATTGATGATATATATACGACCGGTGCCACAATCTGCAACGCATCTGATGCATTAATAGCTGGCGGAATAGAGAATATTTACTATATTTCACTAAGCATCGGACGGGATGTTTAGCTGTTGATTATATTTAGGAGGAATAAAATGAACGTTAAGAATTGCAGAAAATGCGGGAAAGTGTTTAATTATATAGGTGGAATGCCAATCTGCCCTCAGTGCAGGGAAGAGTTAGAAAAAAAATTTGATACTGTAAAGGAATATATCAGAGAACATAGAGGTGCTTCGGTCCTTGAAGTTTCAAAAGAATGTGAAGTTGAAGAGGCACAAATCCGTCAGTGGGTAAGGGAAGAGAGGCTGGAATTTGACACAGGCTCAGGTATCGGAGTTGTCTGCGAATCTTGCGGAGTTGCAATTTCATCAGGAAGACTTTGCGATAAATGCAAAATGAACCTTGTCAACGGACTTAATGCAGCAGCGAAAAGACCTGAGGCTCCTAGTTTAAAGAAGCCTACAAGAGAAAACCCTAGAATGAGATTTCTTGATAAATAAAATGAGGCAATATAATGCTTAATAAAGATAAAATAATACTAATGACTGCAATTTCAATATATGAAGAGAAAGAAGGGAAAGACGACCTTTCAATTAATGGCTATTTCAGAGGCGATTATATGGGCGCACAGGTTTTAGTCGGAGCAATTTGCGGGACAATAGCCTTTGCAACAATATTTGCGATGTATATGTTTTACGACATTGAGAATTTCATGGTCAATTTCTATAAGATGGACATTGTTGAATTTGCCACGGGCGTACTTAAGAAATATGTCATTTTTCTTGCGATATATATGGTGATTTCTTACTTTGTTGCACTATTTAAGCACAATAAAGCCAAGAAGCATATAGAGAACTATAAAACTGCCTTAAAGGCACTTTATGATAATTTTTAATTAATCGGATTAGGAGAATCATGGAAGCAATTTCAGAATTAAGAGAAAGAATACTCGAATTATATTCTAAATATGAGACATATATAACACCTGTAGTAAGATTTTTAATTGCGCTTGTATCGATATTAATGATTAATTCGGGACTTGGATATATGGACAGACTCACAAATATCATTATTGTGATAGTTGTGTCGCTGATTGCTGCTTTTCTTCCGCTGAATTTCACGATTGTTATTGACGCGCTTTTCATTTTACTGCATTTATACAGTCTTTCAATAACGGTTGCGGCAATTGTATTTTTTGTATTCCTTATCATGTTTGTATTATATTTCAGATTTACACCTAAGGAAGCAATTGCAGTAGTATTAACGCCTGTATGTTTTGCAATAAAGGTTCCCTACATTATGCCGCTTATGCTGGGCTTTATCGGAGGTCCGGTATCGTTTGTTTCGGCATGTGCAGGCGCGGTAGTATATTACATCATAAAGTCGATTGGAGCAGATGATTCGGCATTCAGCAGTTCATTCACGGCAGATACTGCTCTTACCGGATTTAAAGCCGTAATCGATAATGTATTAAATAACAAGACAATGATCTTAATGGTCATAGTATTTGCGCTTATTGCAATACTTACAAATGTAATAAAGAGATTAAGTTTTGACTATTCATGGCAGGTTGCACTTGCGGTAAGCTCAATTTCGGGATTAATAGTTCTTATTATCGGTTCAAGTGCGCTTGACGCTGAAATCAGCATAGTCGGAGCAATCTTTTCAATGCTTATTTCCGTAGTAATAGTATTTGTACTGCAGCTGTTCATAAACAATGTTGATTACAGCAGGGCTGAATATGTTCAGTTCCAGGATGAAGAATATGTCTATTACGTAAAGGCTATTCCAAGATATGGCGTTGTCTCAACCAAAAATAAAAACAGTCGTTAACGGTATAGAAGATGATAAGTAATTTTTTCAGTAAAATTGCATCCTTTAACGGGAAATACTTAACCAACATTCATTTCCCGGAATTAATGTGGACAGATATAGTAGAAATAATCATTATTTCTGTCCTTATTTATAATGTCTTAGTCTGGTTCAAAAATACAAGGGCATGGGCATTAATGAAGGGAATTGTAGTTATTCTTGTGTTTGTAATCATTGCATCAGTATTCAACATGTCGACAATTTTATGGATTACAAGAAACCTCTTCAGTGTTGCCGTAACTGCGCTTATTGTAGTATTCCAGCCTGAGCTTAGAAAAGCTTTGGAATCACTTGGAAGACGAAATGTACTTTCAAATCTGTTTCAGTTTGATGCTGCAAGAATTACAGACGAGCTTTTTTCGGATGAGACTTGTGATGCAATTATTCATGCATCGTATGCGATGGGAAGAGCTAAGACGGGTGCGTTAATAGTAATTGAACACAACGATTCACTCATTGAATACGAGAGAACTGGTATTGCAATTGATTCGGTAATATCTTCACAGCTTTTAATTAATATTTTTGAACACAATACTCCTCTTCATGACGGAGCGGTTTTAGTTAGAGGAAACAGAATAGTTGCCGCAACATGTTACCTTCCTCTGTCCGATAACAGAGAACTTTCTAAAGACCTTGGTACAAGACACAGGGCAGCAGTAGGTATTTCCGAAGTAACAGATTCACTTACCGTAATTGTTTCGGAAGAAACAGGAAAAGTATCCGTTGCAATGGGTGGAGAGTTATTCAGAAATGTAGATGCAGCGGAGTTAAAATCAAAGCTTGAGCTGCTTCAGAATAAGGTTTATGAAGAAAAGAAGATTCTTTTCTGGAAAGGAAGGGCTAGAAATGAAAAATCTTCTGACAAATAATATCGGCCTTAAAATCCTTTCAGTAATAAGTGCGATTCTTCTCTGGATTATCGTTGTAAATATTGACAATCCGGTTATTTCAAGAGTATATTCGGGCATTCCCGTTGAAATAATTAATTCTTCTTCTATTACAACCGAAGGGAAAACATTTGAAGTTGCTGATGGCAGTGATGTCATTACAGTTGTAATCTCAGCGGAGAGATCAATTATCGAGGATTTGACAAAGGACAATATCAAAGCAGTAGCTGATATGAAGAATATCACATTTATGAATACTGTTCCGATAGAATTAAAAACTACAAGATACTACGATAAGCTTGAGTCGATTCAGGCAAAAACTCCTAATCTTTCAGTAGTAATTGAAGAGAGGGAAGATAAGCAGATTAAGCTTTCGATAAACACAGAAGGAAGTGTGGCAAAGGGCTATATAGCAGGAGAAATTAAGCCTGTAGTTGATGTGGTTAAGGTTTCGGGACCTAAATCAAAGGTGTCACTTATTGATAAAGCCGTAATAACTGTTGATTATTCTGACATGAATGAAAGCTTTACTACGTCGTGTCCGGTCGTTCTGTATGATATTGAAGGCAATGTAGTAGATGACCCGATAATCACACTGTCCAAAACAGAGATTCGTACATCTGTTGAAATACTTGAGACTAAGGAAATACCTGTAACTGCATCATTTGTAGGAACTGCAGCAAGCGGATTTGGCGCAACAGGCACTGTAATCTGTGAGCCTTCAAGTATAGTAGTTGCGGGAAAAGGCAGTGCTTTTGAAAATATAAGTTCAGTAAAAATACCTGAAGAGTATTTATCAATTGACGGTGCTTATGAGAATAAGGCAGAGACAGTCAATATTAAAGAGTTTCTTCCAAAGGGTGTCGTGCTTGCGGATAAGAGTTTTAACGGGGATGTCAGTCTTGTGGCGGTAATTGAGGCACATGACAGTATTGTTGTAGAACTTCCGGTTAAAAATATAGAGGTTATTAACCTTCCTGATAACTATATTGCACATGTAGTATACGGAGAAGAAAAAATACCGTTTGAAGTTTCCGGCCTTATGAATGATCTTTTGGCTCTTTCACAGTCTCAAATCAGTGCGGTGGTTGATGCAAATACGCTCTCACCTAGGGAAACAAAAGAAGAGGGAGATGATGAGAATACAATACAAACAGGCTCTAACGACGGACTTGTAGTATTAAATCTTCCACAGGGCATATCACAGATTTCAAATATGCATATTGAGGTTGTGATAACACATCAAGAAAATAATGAAACAGAGGAATAAATAATGTCTCGTATGTTTGGAACAGACGGCGTAAGAGGAGTCGCAAATAAGGAACTAAGTGTAGAACTTGCACTTAAGCTTGGAAAAGCCGGTGCTTATGTACTTTCTAAAAACTCAGATCATAAGCCTGTAATACTAGTAGGATGTGATACGAGAATATCAGGCGATATGCTGGCCAATGCACTTATGGCAGGGATATGTTCAGTAGGTGCTGACAGTGTTTTTCTTGGTATTTTACCTACACCGGCAGTTGCATATCTTACAAGAACAGGTATAGCAGATGCAGGAGTTGTTATTTCAGCTTCTCATAATCCGGTGGAATTCAACGGAATTAAGTTTTTTGATGCTAACGGATATAAGCTTGAAGACAGTGTTGAAGATGAAATAGAAGCACTTATTAATAATGATTTTTCAGGAATAACTCTTCCTCTTAAGGAAAAAGTCGGAAGAATAACATATGACTTTGAAGCTTATAAGAAATATGTCGATTTTGCGGTGTCGACATTTAAGGGTGACCTTAATGGAATGAAGGTTGTCATTGACTGTGCTGAAGGCGCAAGCTATAAGACATCTGTCATGACTCTTGAGAAACTGAACGCAGATCTTATAGTAATACATAACAATCCTGACGGCACCAATATTAATGACGGATGCGGTTCGACTCACCTTTCCGACTTGTGCGAATGTGTAAGATCAAATAAAGCAGATTTAGGACTTGCCTTTGATGGCGATGCAGACAGACTGCTTGCTGTTGATGAAAACGGAGAAGAGGTTAACGGCGATGAGATAATGGCAATCATCGGTAACTTCATGAAGGAAAAGGGCGAGCTTAAAAAAGACACAATCGTTGCTACAATAATGAGTAATTTAGGTTTATTCATAATGGGCGACAAATTGGGCATTAACATTGAAAAGACAAAAGTCGGAGACAGATATGTGCTTGAGCGAATGAAGGAAGGCGGATTTAATCTCGGAGGAGAGCAGAGCGGACATATTATTTTCCTTGATGAGAATACTACCGGAGACGGCCTTTTATCAGCACTTCACCTTCTTTGCGTATTAAAGCATTCAGGTAAGAAGCTGTCTATGCTTAGAAAAGTAATGGAAGTACTTCCACAGTCACTTGTAAATGCCAAAGTACCTAATGACAGGAAAAATGATTACATGAACTATCCTGAAATTGTAACGGCAATCAGAGAAGTTGAGAATGAATGCAACGGAGAAGGACGTGTTCTTATAAGACCTTCGGGAACAGAACCGTTAGTCAGGGTAATGATTGAAGGAAAAGATAAGGCACTGATTGATAAAAAGGCTTTAGAGCTTGCCGCATTAATTGAAAAGGTTATGGGATAAGCTTAAAAGCCTCAATTATTGAGATAAAGCATTTGTTGTAGTATAATTGGAATTTGGTTGGAAATATAACTGTCTATGAGATTTTTCATAGAATGAATTGGAGGTATTTGATATTATGGTTAGCCGAAAGGTTACAGTGAAGAACCCAACAGGCTTGCACCTTCGTCCTGCAGGTATCCTTTGCAAGGAAGCAATGCAGTATAAATCATTAATTACATTTACGTGCAGAGAGAACACTGCTAATGCTAAGAGTGTACTTAGTGTACTTGGGGCATGTGTAAAGTAAAATGTGGGGATGAAGTTGAATTTGTCTGTGAAGGCATAGATGAAGAGGAAGCATTAAATGCACTCATTGAAGCAGTTGAGAGCGGACTTGGAGAATAAAAGTAAAAACTAACCTATGATGGGGTTAGTTTTTCTACGTTATAGAAAACAATAATTTTGCAGAGGATTTAATTATGACACAATCAAGAACTCATACATGTAACGAATTAACAATGGAACATGTAGGACAGGTAGTAACAATTGTCGGATGGTATGACAATATGAGAAAGGTAAGCAAGAACTTAGGATTTCTCATATTAAGAGATTTCTACGGAATAACACAGGTAGTAGTGGAAACCGAAGAAATGATGGATTCACTTGCGGGAATCAATAACGAATCAACACTTTCGATTACAGGTACAGTAAGAGAGAGATCTAATAAAAATCCACAGATTAAAACAGGTGACATTGAGGTTGTTCCTTCTTCGATTGAAGTATTAGGAAAGTGTATTTACAATGAGCTCCCATTTGAAATAAACCGTTCAAAGGAAGCAGATGAGACGACAAGACTTAAATACCGTTATCTT
>SFNX01000006.1 GCA_004552595.1 Lachnospiraceae bacterium
ATTGCATAAATTGTATCAATACCGTTCATCTCCGGCATCATGTAGTCAAGAAATACGATGTCAACATGCATCTTTTCTATTGTACTGATGCATTCTGCTCCCGAAATCGCGGTAACTATAGTAGCATCATATTTCTTAAGAAGCCCGCTCGCAACTTCTAAATTTGTGAAGTTATCATCAACAACAAGTATTGTTGTATTCGGGCAGGTAAATCCACCGTTTTTAATTATTTCTCTTGAGAAACCGTTATTCTCATTATTGTATGCATTAACAACATTTATTAAATGCGCCGGCCTTGTAAGAACATAACAACTTCTGTTAATATGAACACTTTGCGAAATATCAGATATTACTACTATTCTCCGGTCGTGTATCTTTCTCTCTATAAAGCGCTGATTTTCCATATATCTTTCAGTAGAAATAAATAAATGATGAAAGTCAAAAGTCATTATGCTGTTTTCAAATTCCATACGATCATTAACGATTATTGAAGTAATATTTAATGAGTTTAGGATTTTTGCCAATGCTTCCGCATGTTCTTCGGCAATATTTTCGCGTTCAATACACTTCTGGTGTATATTGAAATAAAATGTTGAACCGACATGATATTCACTCTGAACAGAAATAGAACCACCCATCTTTTCAACTATATCTTTACAAAGACTAAGCCCAAGTCCGGTTCCTTCGATATTTCTCTTTTCGCTGTCCTCTTCGTCTCTCTTATAGTCATTAAAGATTTTATTTAACGCTTCTTCTTTGATTCCGATACCTGTATCTTCAACGCTTACGCGTAAATCAATTGTATCAGAATCAATGTTTTCACTTAATACACGCAAAATGATTTTTCCTTCTTTTGTGTATTTAACCGCATTATTTAAAATGTTAATAAAAAGCGTACGAATTCTGTTCTGGTCACCATATAAGTATTTCGGCAGCTTGTCATCAAGCTCGACATAAAATCCGACACCACTCTCCATTAATCTGACCGACATCATGTTAATTATATCTGTTAATATATCTGAGAAATTATATTTCTTCTCCATTATCGAGACGTCTTCATTATCGGTATTTGACAAAGTCATAAGCTCGTCAGTAATGGAAAGAAGTGCATTACATGAATTAAGAATGTTAAGAACGTTATCTTTAACCTGTGCATCAAGATTCTCGTTTAGCAATAAATTTACAGTTCCGACAATTGCATTAAGAGGCGTTCTTATTTCATGCGAAGTATTTGCAAAGAATATGTCTTTGGAATTATATGCGTCTATAACCTCAAGCTTCGTATCCTGCATTATTTTGTATTTTTTTTCATACTGCTTATCTTTCAAAGACACAGAAAGTGCTGCCATCACTCCGACTATAGCAATTGCAACACTGATTGCAAAATAATCGATTAATGTGAGCGGAGCTTCAGTAAAGTCAGGAAGTAATTTTCCTATTAAATTTATTACAAGTACAAGATAAAAGCATTGAATAACAGATAGCATTACTCCTGTTCTGCCATCTATTAAAAGAACTGTATATAAAATGCCTAAAATAAAATAAATCGGAATACAGCAAATCAGTTTACCAAATCCATAATAGCATAACGGCAGATACAAAAAGTTAGAAATTAAGGAAACAAGAACTATACATTTCCTCGTCTCTTTAGTACGATTAGCGTCAATAAATGAAATGAAAATGATAAAAATCATTAGAATGGTAATGTATAGATAAAGAGGATCATTAATGCAGGTATAGATAATCCCGCACAAAAAAAACAGACCGAAAAAATAAATCGACTGTACAATATTAAATACTTTTAATTCATATGAATCATTATTATTATTTGATAAATTCAAAAGAAACTTAGGCATCTAATCTGCTTTCAATAGAAATAAATATATCAGCAAGCTCAGGATCAAAATGTGTTCCGGCCCAGAATTTTATTCTTGTTATAGCTTCCTTATGCGACATTGGTTCCTGTCCGTCGTTATTTGTTCTAAAATTATCATAGCTGTTTACAATGCTTAGTATTCGTGCCTCAAATGGAATATTTGTAGACATAAGCTTATCAGGATATCCCTTACCGTCCCATCTCTCATGATGGAATCTGCACATATTGTATGCGTATGTCAGAAATTTATTGGTACTTACTGCATCCGTAACTCGCTTTATTGCATCTGCCCCAAGAATTGTATGAGCATGGTTAAATTCTTTTTCCTGTAATGTCAAATCTCCCATATCAGCAAGACATCTGTCAGTCATGCAGATTTTACCGATATCATGGATTTTTGAAGCAAATACCATAATCTGCTTATCTGCTTCTTCGATCTTAAATTTAGGAATTTTACTGAGTTCTTCAATAAATACAGACATATATTTTTCAACACGTCTTGAATGACCTTCGATAATATTTGATCTGTGTCCGATTAATGATGCAAACATCTCAACAATAGCATATTCAAGTTCTATAACATTGTGAGTTCTGCTGTTAAGTGCATCTGCTAACGCTTTATTGTCGGCTGCCATTTTACGCTCTTTTTCAAGGATTCCAATATGAATATCAACTCTTTTTCGAAGAAGCATTGTAGTATATGGCTTGGTAATATAGTCAATTGCACCAAGCGAATAGCCTTCAATTTCAGTTGCATCATCATCCTGCGCTGTCAGGAAAATAACAGGCATACCTTCAAGCTTTTTAAGATTTTTGACTTCACTAATTACATAAAAGCCGTTTATGTCAGGCATATCTACATCAAGCAACAGCATATCAGGCGGTTCAGGCATTTCCTTTAAAAATTCAAGTGCCATAACACCTGATGACATAGGAATAACATCATAGTTATCTTCTAATGCTTTTTTTGCCATGATAAGATTTGTTTTATTGTCATCAACAATCATTATTTTGTACATAGTACACCTCAATTAATTACTAGTTACCACTTTGCATTAGATATTTCATGCCATCCTTTAATCCGTCAACTGTAAGTTTTTTCATGAAGAAAAGATTCTTAATAACTGTCTCTGCTTCTCTCCATGGAGCATGCCCCGGTGCCATTTTAGGATTAAGCCAAATTATACGTTTAAAATGCTTTTTCATAAGGCTAAGCCATTCAAGACCTGATAATCCGTCATTTGGACCTCTGTAATTACCCGTTGTTGAATAAAGTTCTTCCGGTGCCATGGCTGCATCTCCGACTATAATAACTTTATAGTTGCTGTCAAGATTTTTAAACATCCACTCTGTTTCAATCCAGTCACCATTTTCACACTCAGGTGTATTGTAAACATGTGAATAAATACAATTATGGAAATAGTATGTCTTTACGTCTTTAAAGTGGTTTGACTTATTAACAGACTGAAAAAGTTCATTTAAAAGTGAACTGTACGGAATCATAGTTCCGCCCGAATCCATAAGCAGAAGAAGCTTTACCGTATTTTTTCTCGGTCTTTGCATTTCAATACTTAAATAACCGCCGTTATTACAAGTCTTATTGATAGTACCGTCTATATCAAGCTCAGTCTTAGGTATATCAAGTCTTGAAGAAAACTGGCGAAGTTTTTTAAGTGCGACCTGAAACTGTCTGTTATCAAGTACCCTGTCATTTCTGAAGTCCTTGAACTTTCTCTCACCAATTACCTGGAAAGCCGACTGATAGCCTGTATATCCGCCTACTCTTACACCGCCCATATGTCCGCCGATATTTCCAAAGGATGAATTTCCGGTCGTTCCTATCCACTTAGTTCCTCCGCGGTGTTCAGAATCCTGCTCCTGCTTCGTCTTTCTGAATTTGTCAAGCACATCTTCCTTATCAAGGTGGTTTGCTTCCCCATCAATCTGCTGTCTTGCAAATTCCTGTTCTTTGGACATTTCAGATAATTCGGGATTATCAAGCCATTTCTTCATAGTCTCTGAAATGTCATCAAAATCACCTTTAATACCTTTGAAGTACTCTTCAAAGATCATGTCGTATTTATCAAAATCATGTTCAGTTTTAACAAGTATCATTCGGGAAACATAATAAAATTCCGTTAGTGACGAATGTACAAGTCCTTTATCCAATGCTTCAATTAAAGAAAGCCATTCTGATAAAGAAACATCAAGTCCTTTTTCCCTGCAGAAATAGAAATAATCTGTAAACATATATATTAATTTGCAAACTGGTTCTTGTTTTTCTTAACTGTTTCTAAATCTTCGTCTTTTTTTATTACTGTACCGATAAACGGTAATTCACTCTTTATCCTCTCGTATGAAATGCCTCCAAGCATAAGAGCGTTAATCCAGTCGATAAGTTCAGAGGTTGATGGTTTCTTTTTAACTTCACGCATACCTCTGATTTCGTAAAATACATCCATTGCATTTTGCAAAATGTTCTCATCTACATGATCAAAATGTGTTCTAACGATTTCTTCCATAAGCTCCCTTTCAGGGAATTCAATATAATGGAAAATACATCTTCTTAAAAATGCATCAGGAAGCTCCTTCTCTGCATTTGATGTAATAATAACTATCGGTCTTACTTTAGCTTTGATTGTTTCTTTAGTTTCGTAAATGTAAAACTCCATCTGGTCAAGTTCCCATAAAAGGTCATTCGGGAATTCAAGGTCTGCCTTATCAATTTCATCAATAAGTAATACAACCTGCTCTTCACTTACAAATGCTTCTCCAAGCTTTCCAAGCTTAATATAGTGAGCAATATCATCAACGCCTTCTTCTCCGAACTGTCCGTCATATAGACGCTGAATTGTATCATACATGTAAAGTCCGTCCTGGGCCTTGGTTGTAGATTTAATGTTCCATGTAATAAGATTCATACCCATTGAAGTTGCGACTGCCTTTGCAAGCATTGTCTTTCCTGTACCGGGCTCACCCTTAATAAGAAGCGGCTTCTTGAGTGCTCTTGCAACATTAACGGCACTCATTAGCTCTTCTGATGCAATATATGTGTCTGTACTTTTAAATCCGTTTTCGTTAATTCCCATTGTTCCTCCAAACTAGTTCCATTCAAGAGTTGTAGCTTCTGCCTTTTTATCTCTTCCCATAAGATCCTTAAGTGCCTCTGATGCTTTTTTATCTTCAAATAATATTAAATTTACCTGCTCAATAATTGGCACTTCTACATTATATTTTTTAGCAAGCTTCATTGCGGCCTTTGCAGAATAAACACCCTCAACAACCATCTTAACTTCGTCCATTGCTTCCTGCATTGTCTTTCCCTGACCGATAAGAATTCCTGCTCGTCTGTTTCTTGAATGCATACTTGCACAAGTAACAATTAAGTCTCCTATACCTGTGAGTCCTGTGAAGCTTTCAATCTTGCCTCCCATTGCAAGACCAAGACGTGTAATTTCATGAATACCTCTTGTAATGAGCGCTGCTTTAGTATTGTCACCATATCCAAGTCCGTCAGCTATTCCCGCTGCAAGAGCTACCACGTTTTTTAGTGCACCGCCAAGTTCAATGCCAAGAACATCAGGCGAAGTATATACTCTGAAATATTCATTCATGAAAAGATTCTGAATATATTCCGCGCTCTCTTTGTTATCGGCACCTACAACACATGTTGTAGGAATTCCCCTTGAAACCTCTTCAGCATGTGACGGACCTGAAAGCACCGCTGTTTTAGCCTGAGGAATTTCTTCTTTGATGATTTCAGTTAATGTATCAAGTGTATCTTCCTCTATACCTTTTGCAACATTGACAATTATTTTATCCTTTTCAATATATGGTGCAAATAAATGTGAAGTAGACCTTGTATAAGGTGATGGAACAGCCATAACAAAAAGGTCTTTATCTTTTGATGCGGTTAATATATCATCCGTAAAGACAATGCTATCATCAAGTATTACTCCCGGAAGCTTATCCTTATGCTCATGACATTCCTTAAGCATCTCAATTTCAGACTTAACAATTGACCAAATAGTAACATTATGACCGTTTTTACTTAATACGGTAGCAAGAGCAATGCCCCAGCTTCCGGCTCCTATTATAGTAATGTCTGCCATTATATCTCTCCTAACTCGCCTTTTTTCTTAATGTATGTCTTTCGTTCAGTGCCTGATAAAAGGCGCTTGATATTATCCTTATGTCTTACATAGGCCATGACAGTCATAATTAATACAATAATATAAACTTCATATCTGTCAGTGCCCGTAAGTTGAAGAACACCTGTCTGTCCCGCAATTACAGTAAGTATCATAATTACAGCATAAAGAACAAGTGAACAAAGTGACACATAATGTGTAATGAAAAATGTTGAGAAAAATACAACTATTCCGATAAGTGTTGGAATGAGTCCAAATGAAATAACAATTCCTGCAGTGCATGCTATACCTTTTCCACCCTTAAACTTAAGGTAAAACGGAAAATTATGAGCTAATATTGCCCCAAGTCCTGCATATAATGAAACTAAAATCAAATTATCAAACGAATCGGCATAAACCATGCGGCATACAAGTATAGCAATAAGACATTTAAATGCATCTCCGATAAGAGTAATTGCTCCTGCCTTTGCCCCAAGACTTCTTAATGTATTAGTCGTCCCTGCATTTTTAGAGCCTACAGACCTTATATCAATTCCGTTTAGTCTTCCGATAATATATCCGGTCTGAAAAAGACCGAATGCATATCCAATCAGAAGACATATTAATCTCCACATTATATGTATTCTCCTTAAATATTATTTTTCGTTTCTCTCACGAATGATAAATCGTAAAGGCGTTCCTCTAAATTCAAATGCCTCTCTTATTCTGTTCTCGATATATCTTGTATATGAAAAATGCATGAGTTCTTTGTCATTAACAAATATTACAAATGTCGGCGGTTTAACAGCTACCTGGGTAATGTAATAAAGCTTTAATCTCTTTCCTTTATCAGAAGGCGGTTCCTGCATAGCAACAGCATCTGTCATAATTTCATTAAGAACGCCTGTTGCAATTCTCATTGCATGATTTTCAACAACAAGATCAATTAAATCAAAGAGCTTATTCATCCTCTGACCTGTCAATGCAGAAATAAATGTGATTTCCGCATAAGGCATGTATGATAAAATATTTCTGATTTTCTTTTCATATTCATTAACAGTCTTATCGTTTTTCTCAATTGCGTCCCATTTATTGACCGCAATAATAACGGCTTTTCCCGAATCATGTGCTATTCCGGCAATCTTAGCTTCCTGCTCTGTAACTCCTTCAACTGCATCAATTACAAGCACACAAACATCCGCTCTTTCAACTGCAGATACCGTCCTTAACACCATAAAATGCTCAAGCTCTTCTTTGACATTTTTCTTACGGCGAAGTCCTGCGGTATCTATAAATACATATTCCTTGCCGTTTCTTTTAACAGGAGTATCAATAGCATCTCTTGTAGTACCGGCTATATCTGAAACGATAACTCTGTTTTCGCCAAGAAGTCTGTTAATGATAGATGACTTACCTACATTTGGTTTTCCGATAATGGCAACTCTTGGACGTAAATCTTCCTCATCATTCTTTTTAGTTTCGTCAAAGTGGGAAACGACAACGTCAAGCATATCTCCAAGCCCTTGCATATTGGCTGCAGAAATTCCATATGGCTCACCTATTCCCAAATTATAAAACTCATAAATATCGTTGCCGTATTTTCTAATATCATCAACTTTATTGACACACAAAACTACAGGCTTCTTAGATCTTCTTAGCATATCTGCTACTTTAGAATCAGAATCCTGTAATCCCTGCTTAACGTCTACCATGAAAATTATGACATCCGCTGTATCTATGGCAATTTGTGCCTGCTCTCTCATCTGAGACAAAATAATATCTTTACTCTCAGGCTCAATGCCTCCGGTATCTATGAGTGTAAAGTCGTGATCAAGCCAGCTTACATCGGCATAAATTCTGTCTCTTGTAATGCCCGGGGTATCCTTAACGATACTTATTCGTTGCCCCGCAAGAGCATTAAACAAAGTCGATTTACCTACATTAGGTCTACCGACAACTGCAACTATAGGCTTAGACATAAAACCTTTCCCCTATTATATTTTCTATAAAATTCCTACCATTTGATTTTACAATAGAGGTACTTATATGTAAAGATTTTTCAATATCCGTAAGCGTTACATCATCCAAAAATACGTCAGTTTTTGCCCTTAACATATTTTCCGGAATAAGCAAAGCTTCACCAAGTAATTTGTCATTAAGCTGCTTAATAATATCCTGCCCGGTAATCAGTCCGCTGACCGTTATTTTTTCCCCAAAGAAATCATTTCTGATTGCATAAACATTAATTGAAAACTGAGGAAATCTGTCTGTGAATTTATCAGCCATTTCCTTTATATATTTATAGGCGATTTTTCCTGTAACAACAGAAACACTTCTTCCTTGCTTAAGAATTTTTTCAATATTTGAGATGTTAGAAACACCTGTTACTTCTTCAATGCTTCTGTCATATCCTTTAATATTAATTTTATTGAAAAAAGACGGCTTATAGGCATTAAGTGCCTCGTTAAGCAAGCTAAGTCCTTCGACAAATTCTTCAATGAATGAGCGGAGCATGCCTACTCCGTTTTCAATCTGTAAATAACCGTCATACTTATCTTCTTCAGGTAATTCTTCATCTGCTAATATGTACCATTCATCAGATGCATGAACAAAATGAGTGTTGTGCTCTTTGTAGGCCTTTTCCTGCCATTTATGTATCGTATCAAGTACTGCTTTTGCGTCTTCTTTATTAAACGGTTCTAATGGATAAAGTCCTTCTCTGTACTTAGACAGACCTACAGGTACAACGGAAAGACTCTCAAGTACAGGCACATACTTATAAAGGTCAGAAATACTCCTTTCAAGCTCTTCCTTATCGTTGACGCCTTTACAAAGCACTATCTGGCCGTTCATTGTTATGCCTGCATTAAATAAAGTATCAGCCTTCTTTAGTGCATCTCCCGCAAAGCGGTTATTTAACATCATGCATCTTAATGATGGATTCGTAGTCTGAAATGAAATATTAATAGGCTCAAGCCTGTACTTAATAATTCTATCAATATCTTTTTCACTTAGGTTTGTAAGCGTTACATAGTTGCCCTGCAAAAAAGAAAGGCGCATATCATCATCTTTAAAATACAATGTTTTACGCATTCCCTTAGGCATCTGATCAATAAAGCAAAAAATACATTTATTAGTACATGATCTGTATTCATCCATAAGGCCTTCTTCAAACTGAAGTCCAAGTTCTTCGTCTTCTTCTTTTTTTACGAAGAATTCCTTTTCTTCTCCTGATGAAGTTAAGATGCATATTTTAAGTTCACTATCCTGAGTTAAATATCTGTAATCAAATACATCAATTATTTCATTGTCGTTTATTGACAAAAGAAAATCGCCGGGGATTATACCTAATCCCTCAGCGATAGAACCTTTTGAAATTTGTGAAATTAAGTGTTTCGTCATCATTTCGTTGTACTGCCAAAGCCGCCGTTTCTTAATTCAGTAACCTCATCATCAAGTGTTATACCGTACTGGATAAATATACCCTGCATAAAGCCTTCACCTGCATTGATGTTGACTGTTCTGTTTTCATTAGAGTCGTTAGTAATCTTGGCAAAAATATGCCCTTCGTTATCAGAATAATAATAATCGCTGTCGATAATACCAACAGTATTATTAAGCTGGAGTCTGTATTTAAATCCAAGTCCGGATCTCGGATAAAGCTTTAATACCCAGTCTTCCAATATTTCAACTCTTATTCCTGTAGGAATTTTGATTGTTTCGTTAGGCTTAAGCTCAATTTGCACCGGTGCAAAAAAGTCATATCCTGCCGAACCTTTTGTTGCACGCTTTGGAAGCTTAATATTGTCATATATTTCTTTTATTGTTTCTTTTGAATCTCCAAAACTGTCCATCCAGTCATAGAGAAATCTCTCATAGCTTACTTTATGAAATCTAGCGACTTTCTGCATTTTGACACCTCTGAACATTATCTATACTATCACCATAGTGGTCACCGCAGTGTAATATCGGAACTGATGGATTATCGCTTGAAAGTGTAGCCTGAACGTCAATAACTCTCTGATTCTTAGAGCCCTTCCACATTAGTGTAACATCTCTTTCCTCAATGTGGAATTCACCGTCAACTAAAACATCGACTTTCTTAATTGTAGGTGACTCATAAATATCTTCCCAGCTATCCCCTGTGTAAAGCCATATTGTTTTTTTAGGGTATTTCTCTTTAATTTCGTTTATGAGTTCTCTTACATCAAGCTCATTTGCAATATGAAGCGGATCACCGCCACTAAAAGTTATGCCCGAAATATACGGCTTTTCAAGATTATCAAAGAGCTCCTTTTTAGCTTCATCATCAAATAACAAGCCACCATCCGGATCCCATGTAATAGGATTCTGACATTCCTTACAGCAGTGTCTGCATCCTGCAACCCATAATACAACGCGGAGTCCGTCCCCGTTGTTCATGTCGTCCTTAGTAATGTTATGATACCTCATTACATGCTCTTCCTTTCTGCGATTTCAGCCATCTTGGCTTCATTTAATCTTGTGTCACCATGTACTCTTGAATAAGACAAATATCCGTTCATACGGTCAATCTTTGTAAGATTTTTAGAGCCGCACTTTGGACATACATCCATTTCAAGTTCCTGGTGTCCACAGTCATCGCAATAAGCAAGAGATAAATTAACACCTTCGTAAAATCCCATATCCATAGCTCTTCTGATAAGAGTTTTGATAGCCTCAATATTATAGTCTATCGGATATTTAACATACTGAATCTTACCACCGTTGGCAAGCTCCCAGAATCTGTATTCCGCATCCTGCTTTTCAATCGGTGTAATATCCTCAGTAACATGACAATGGAATGAATTGGAAACATATTCCCTGTCGGAAACATTTTCGATTATTCCATATTTCTTTCTGAACTGCTTAATCTGAAGTCCGCAAAGTGACTCAGCCGGAGTTCCGTAAATAGCATATAAATTGCCGTCTGCTTCCTTGAATTCATTAACACGCTTATTGATGTATTTAAGAACATCAAGTGCAAATTCTCCGTCTTCTACAAGTGACTTGCCGTTATATAACTGCTGAAGTTCATTAAACGCAGTAATACCAAAGCTTGCTGTTGCAGACTTAAGAAGAGGCTTAATCTTATCGTGAAGTCCTAAATTACCACCGTAAAATCCACCTTCACAATATGCCAAAGGATTAGTTGATGCACGCATTTCTCCAAGATAAGCGTATGTTCTCTTATGAAGTCCTCTAATAAGCTCTAAGTAATAATCAAGCACTTCATAAAAATCCCTCGATTCCTGTCTTGCCTTTGCAAGAATCATAGGAAGGTGAAGTGACACAGCTCCAATATTAAATCTTCCTACGAATACAGGAACATCCTTATCGTCTGCCGGATGCATTCCTCCTCTTTCATACCAAGGTGAAAGGAAGGCTCTGCAGCCCATAGGTGAAATAATCTTACCATACTGCTTATACATTGAAGCGATATATCCTTCTCCTGTAAGTGAAAGCCAGTCAGGATACATTGTCTTGGCAGAGCACTCAACGCCTGCCTCAAACACGTCTTCAAGTTCACCACCCGGTCCATGAAGTTTCTCATCATATAAGAATACAATTTTAGGGAAAAGAACCGGCTTCTTGCAGCCTTCCTTACCCTGTCCCTTACGACGTACATTAAGCATCTGAATAGTTGCCATCTTGGCAAATCTGCCTGTTCCCGTACCTGCCGTAACTGTAATAAACGGATAATCTCCTCGTGAAGAAGCGACTGTGTTAAATTTGTATTCCCAGCCCTGGAATCCCTGCTGGAAATCTCTTATGACATCTTTCTCTGCTTCTTCTTCTGCTCTCTCCCTTGATATTCCAAGCTTGACATATTTATCAATATACTTTTCATATGACTTTTCAGCATACGGCTCTAAAATATAGTCAACACTTGGAACTGTAAATCCACCGTACTGCTGTGATGCTGCCGATAAAACGATATCTCCGATAACATCAAATGCGGTGTCAAGAGCCTTAGGCTCATTGTACCAAATGTTACCCATCTCAAAGCCGCCCTTTAATACGTTAGCAACATCGAAAAGGCAGCAGTTCATTGTATCTCTTCTGGCAGACATATCATGAACATAAATATATCCGTCACGGCACGCCTGGATTTCCTCTGTAGTCATAAAGAACTTCTGATAGAGTTCTTTGTTAAGCTGGTTAAAAATAAGGCTTCTCTTAGTAGACACCAATGCAGAATCAGTGTTTGCATTTTCCTTATCTCCGATGTACATAATTGACTGACTCTTCTTATATACATCATCAAGCATACGTACGAAATCCTGCTTGTAATTACGATAATCCCTGTATGACTTAGCTACGATAGGCTTAACGTCTTCAAGAGCTGATTCTACAATGTTATGCATTACCGGAATAGGTATTTCATCTACTTCTAAGTCATTTATTCTATTAATGACGTTCTGGCAAATGTATTCCTTTTCCTTGTCTGTGAACTTTGTAAGTGCACGATATGCGCTCTTACCTACAGCGTTAATAACCTTCTGTATATTGAAGTCCTCTTTTGTGCCGTCTTTTTTGATCATCATGACCTTTCTATCCGGCTTGTACGTTAATGAATAGTCTCTTTCTTCCTGTGTTGTTGGTATTTCTGTTGACATGTTCTCCCCCTTGATTATTAATTATTCCCTCGAACGATTAGCAAATAATGTGCCCATTCGTTATTTTTAATAAGACAACCACAATATATTGTAGTGCCTTATTAATATAATATATTTTATATATACCGTCAATTGTTTTTAGCAGTTTAAATAAATATTATTAAAAAATATACAATATTTTGTGTTATTTTATTGAATAATCGCAAAATGTGTAATATCATAACAATGCACATATGTGTAACCAAATGTATGAATAATAAGTAACGATTATATTAATAAAGGGTGTTTTCATGTCTTTATCGGGTGTTTTTAAAACAGAAAAAAAGGACGGCACGATATATTATCGAAGCTCAATAACATATAAGAACAAACATATTAGCCTTGGAAGCTATAATACCGAACTCGCTGCCAACAGAGCGTATAAAAGGGCCAAGGAGCTTCTTGAAAGCGATATCAAATATTCAGAGCTTTCAGGTGCCGAAATTCTTGATGAGTTCAGTCGTGACAAGACGATAAAGTTCAATAAATTCATATCAATAATAAACTTTAGGGATAACAACATTTATATTAAAAATCCTATTTACATATGTAAGAGATTTTTTTTGTATTTTTATTCTCCTGACCATGTTTATACTTTTGATATAGAGGATCTTTTCTACTATGCTTCTCATAAAATAGCAAAAAGAGGCTCGCATCTTTTTGTTGCAGATTACGGAATGCAGATTAATCTTCTTTCGCGCTACGGAATTCACTCTCATGCAGTTGCAGGAAGAGATTATAAATTCAAGAATAATGATCCTTATGATTTAAGATACGGAAATATTGAAGTCATAAACAGATATATCGGTGTTCACAAAAAGGAAACCAAATCAGGTACAAAATATAAAGCAATAATTTTAATTAACGGCAACTACGTAATCGGAACCTACAAAACAGAGGTCGAGGCCGCAATTGCATATAATAAAGCGTGCGACATATTAAAGCCTGTATTTCCTAATAGAATATTCAGAACAAATATAATTGATAATATGCCTCCTAAGGAATATGCAAGAATATATTTAACAGTAGCGGTATCGGATAAAATATATAAATTAAAGGAATAATCTTAAGTATTAATAATTAATAAGAATATTATATGATTTGCAGAAAAATAAAACAGCACCGGCAGGTGCTGTTTATTATTTATAAAATGAATGGTTACCATACCTCATAAGGAATACCTTGTCTCCCCATTTTTCGACCGCACTCTTCTGAAAATACAACGCCCCGTCTGAATAGTCTTCCCTCTTAAGTGCCCGCATAGCAGCACATTTAGCATCATGTGAAGGTTCAACATAATCTATATAACCATTATCAACAGGATCAAACTGACCTTCATCATGAATTACTTCGCTTAATGTATCAGGGAAAATATCACTATAAATTCGATTAACAATTACATTAGCGACTAATGTCTTACCGTATAAGTCTTCAGATGATGCCTCTGCTTCCACAAGTCTTGAGAACTCTAAATAATCTTCCATTGATACGTTAAGGGAATCATCTTCCTTATCCTCATCAAGTGAAAGTTCGTTAATCTGTATCTTCTGTTCTTCGGTATCTGAATTCAGTGCAAGCGAAGCTACTTCAATGTCAATTGTAAGATTGGAAGCTGATGCAGTATCCATTTCTTTCTTAACACTGGTAGTTGAATATGATACATCTGTATTCGGTTCTCTGAATAGCCCCAAACATAAAAGAAGGGTGCCGGCTACTACGCATAAGGTAAATGTATGCGTCCTAAGTGAAAGCGAACGCATTACCATGAGTGCGCGTGAAAGCATCGAACTCATTTCTCTCTCCCTTATCTCCCCGACCCCTTATTCGAAAAGAATATATTATTTATTAATATAGCAAAGCTCAAAATAAAAGTCAAATAACGTAAATGTTAAAATCATCACAAAATGTAACTGTTATCTTTCAGCATAATTCACAAAAGACATGTTAACATTTACCGGTCCTTCAATGCCGTTTATTGTTCCTTTATTTGTATACTGCCACATTGCAAATTCATACGGATAATCTGTTCCTATGTATTCAGGCTTTTCATCCTCTGAAGATGAATCTGAATCCGTCGATTCTGATTTTAATGACTTTGATGAGGATGAAGACTTTGCAGACGATGAAGATGATGATGAACTACTTTCATTATCTTCGATATATTCGAATTTCATATAGTCAGCTGTAACTGCTTCATCTTTAAGCCATATGTCGTAATCTGAAAGTTCAGTCAAGTCAAGCTCAGTAATAAGAAAATCCCTTGTTGCACGAATTGCAGGAATCTTACCGTAAGATTTTACAGTTTCACAAAACTTTTTAACTATTGCAGTCCTCTCTTCACTTGTAAGTCTGTCCGTTCTCTGAGACTGTGAATTAGCTGATGTAAAATCTATTGCAATCGGATATTTGACATTGTAGTTATTTGCTGCCGCAACAGCATAATTAGCTTCTTCTACTGCCTCAACATCTGTAATTGCCTGCGATGAAACATATGCCCCGATTGATAGTCCTGAAGTTGTAGCAGCATTAGCGTACTCAACAAATTTCTCATCAATATTAATCTGTCCCGTTTCATAGCCTCTTGATGCAACTTTAATCATGACAAAGTCAACACCTGCATTCTTGACTTTTGAAAAATCAATAATTCCCTGTCTTGATGATACATCAATTCCAACAATTGACTTTATATCACCGGCTTCATATTTAAGCAGCCCATTATCATATACAAGATAGTTTTCAAAATCAAAACTGTTCTTTTTAACGTCATCAAGAATCTCAAACCACTGTGCTTTTCCATCCGGACCGGTAACTTTAATATGCTTGCCGTCATCCATTTTATCTTTGTCTTTATTCTTTTTTATGTTCATCGATGATTCTTCATCAGAGTCATCTCTATTTGTAGTTTTATCAGATGATGACGACTTACTCTGTTTAATTTTTTTATCTGATGAAGAACTGCTGTTTTTTGAATCAGAATCTGATTCATCTTTAGAATCATCAATTATTACATTTTCTTCTTTTGTATCTTCATACATATCCCAGAAATCAAGATCTGATGAAACTAGATTGCTCTTTTTTATTTCTATTTCTTTTTCTTCAGTATTATTCTCAGTAACAATCTTTGTAGCATGTTTCTTAGGCTTTTTTTCTTCATGCATATAAAGAATAACTAAAAACATAAGCAACACTACAGATGCTGCTAAAACACACATTAACATCAGTTTCTTTGCTTCGTTTTGGTCATCGTTTTGATTAAGCATTCACAATTACCTTCTTAGGACACTTTTCCATACATATTCCGCATCCGATACATTTGTCCTGATCTATGTTGGCTACAAAATTTTCAACCGTAATCGCATTCTGAGGGCAGTTCTTAACACATATCCCACAGCCAATACATCCTGTAGAACACACCTTCATAACCTGTGGTCCCTTATCCTTTGAACTGCACTTTACAACAACACTTGCATCATAAGGAATGAGTTCAATAAGATTATTAGGACATGCCTTAATACATGCACCGCACGACTTGCACATTTCCTTATTTACTACTGCAACACCATCAACAATGTCGATTCCGCCATGTTCACAAGCTCTTGCGCAGTTTCCATAACCAAGGCATCCGTAATCACAAGCCTTTTCACCACCACCCGGAACACTCTTTGCCATAACACAGTCTTTAATTCCCGAATAGTCATAATTTCTGACTGTTTTATCACATGTTCCGGCACACTTAACATATGCAACCATTCGCTTAATTTCGCCGGCATCCTGTCCCATAATTGCAGCAACTCTCTCAGCAACGTCTCTGCCACCGACAGGGCAGCCATTAACAGGTGCGTTTCCCTTTGCAATTGCTTCAGCCAAACCCGAACAGCCCGGATATCCGCATCCACCGCAGTTATTACCTGGAAGTGCTTCAAGTACAGCCTGCTCTTTCTCATCTACTTCAACTTTAAATATATTGCCAAAAACAGTCAAAAATATACTTATGATAAGACCGACACCGCCTACTGTTGCAACCGCAATTATTATTCCAAAAGTGTTCATATCATCTGTCTCCTAAGTTGTTTTATTTTAAACCGGAAAATCCAAAGAATGCTATTGCCATAAGCCCCGCTGTAAGCAATACATGCGGCATTCCCTGAAAAGCTTTAGGTATATTGTTATATTCCATCTTTTCACGAAGTCCTGCAAGAATCGTAATTGAAATAAGAAATCCTACCGCTGTCGCAAGACCATTCACAACACTTTCGATTATTCCATATGACTTTTGAACATTAGTAAGCGCAACACCAAGAACGGCACAGTTTGTAGTAATAAGAGGAAGGTAAACTCCAAGTGCCTGATAGAGCGAAGGAATACTCTTCTTTAAAAACATCTCAACAAACTGAACAAGTGCTGCTATTACAAGAATAAATACAATTGTCTGCAAATATGTAATATTAAGCGGAACAAGAATAAACTTATATATTACCGAAGCAACAAAGGATGCAAGGGTAATTACAAATACTACCGCACTTCCCATTCCAAGAGCCGTCTTAACCTTCTTGGATACTCCAAGGAAAGGACAGATACCAAGGAACTGACTTAAAACTACATTACTGATAAAAGCCGATCCTATAGCTATTGCCAATAAATTACCCATTAGTGTTCACCTCCGTTTTCTGTATTAACTGCTGTTGTTCTCCCTACGCAACCTTCAATGCTGCAATGCTCGCATAAGCTGTCGCAATTTCCGGTTTTACCGGTAGGCTTTCCTTTTTTGATTTTGATTTTATTCATTATTGCAGTTAAAAAAGCAAGAACGAAAAATGCGCCCGGTGCAAGGATAAAAATCGTAAGCGGTTCATAAGATGAAGGTAAAACTCTTACATTAAATATTGCACCCGTACCAAGGAGTTCTCTTACAATACCGATCAATGTAAGTCCCAATGTAAATCCAAGTCCCATTCCAAGACCATCAAAAATCGATAAGAAAATGTTATTTTTTGAAGCAAATGCCTCAGCTCTGCCAAGAATAATACAGTTAACTACAATAAGTGGAATGTAAATTCCAAGTGAGGCATAAAGAGACGGAATATATCCTTGTAAAAGAAGCTGGATTACTGTAACAAATGTTGCTATTACTACAATAAACGCAGGTATTCTTACCCCGTCAGGAATAACCTTTCTTAAAAGAGAAATCATAAGATTCGAAAGAACAAGTACTGCCGTTGTAGTCAGTCCCATTCCAAGTCCGTTAATTGCCGATGTAGTAACAGCAAGCGTCGGACACATTCCAAGCATTAATACAAATGTCGGATTTTCGGTAATAAGTCCGTTAAAAAAAGTCTTAATCGGGTTGTTTTTACTCATTATCGGCACCTCCGTTTACAGATTCAAAATAAGAAAGTCCGGCATTTACGGCGTTTGTTACTGCATTTGTAGTAATTGTTGCACCGGATATTGCGTCAATTTCATAGTCATTGACCTTTCCTGTTTTAGTATAGCTTATCTGCTTAACATTCATACCTTTAAACTGAGACTTAAACTCATCAGAGTCCGCCTTCATTCCAAGGCCTGCAGTCTCCTGAATTGAAAGGAATTCGATTCCGTTAATCGTTCCGTCATCAGAAATGCCCATTGAAAGCTGAATATCACCGCCATAGCCTTCTTTAGATGTAACTGTAAATACATATCCTAAAACATTTCCCGAAGCATCAAGTGAAGTAAGTGCTTCATCAATAGTAACACCTTCAAAGCCTGCCATATTAATTCCGTTTGTTGCAATATTAGAATCAAATCCGTCTACAGGTTCAAAGCTATCAGCCTTAGGAAATACGTTTCTGTACGCTTCTTCTTTTGCTTTAAGTGTAGCCTCTTCAATAGGTGCTTTTGTCAAATCATAAACATATCCAAGTAAAAAGCCTGCCAAAACAGTAATTATAGTAAGAACAACAACATTTTTTACTGCTTTCATTATGCTTCACCTCCCCTTCCAAAACATTTAGGTAAGGTAATATTTTCAATGAGCGGAACTAAAAGATTACAGAAAATAATAGCATAGCTAACACCCTCTGCACTTGATGAAAAGACTCTGAAAATTCCTGTCATTATACCAAGACAAATTCCGTAAAATATTTTTCCTAAATTAGTAATAGGTGAAGTTGCATAATCTGTTGCCATAAAAAACGCACCGAGCATTAATCCGCCACCGCAAAGCTGGCATGTAATGTAGTAAGGATCTCTTCCCTGCTCTGCAAATAAAACAAGGAATAATACAAATGTAATAATATATGAAAATGGAATCCTTGCATCAATTACTCCAACAAGAAGAAGTATTACTGCTCCGGCTATTATTGCAATAACACTGGTCTCACCGATTGTACCCGGAATAAATCCTGTAAGCATATCCCATGCATTTACGCTTCCGCCACTTTTAAGAACTGCCAAAGGAGTAGCGGTTGAAACACCATCATATGTGAAATTTGTCATCCTTGCAGTAAAGCAGATTAATAGGAAACATCTGGCTCCAAGAGCAGGATTCATGAAATTCTGTCCGATACCGCCAAATAGCATTTTTACAATAATGATTGCAAATACACTTCCAATGGCAGCTATCCACCAAGGAATAGATGATGGAAGGTTAAGAGCAAGTAATAGTCCTGTTACAACCGCGCTTAAATCTCCTATTGTAACCGGAAGCTTCATGATTTTCTCATAAACAAATTCAGATATTACACATGTGGCAATACATACTGCAACAATTAAAGCTGCTCTAATCCCGAAATTATAAATACCAAATCCTGTAGCCGGAAGAAGGGCAACAATTACCATGAACATTATCATGCTTGTATTTAGTTTGTTTCTTACATGCGGTGATGCAGAAACGTTTAATAATTCATTCACTTTAATACCTCTCCTTACTTTTTATTTCGCTTATCGGCTAAAACCTGTTTTCTGACAGTACCGATTGACTGCACAAGCTGTCTCTTTGCAGGGCAAATATAGCTACAGCTTCCGCACTCAACACATTCAAGTCCGTTATATTTTTCGAATTTTTCTTTATCGGAATGCTCCGCAAAATCAGCAAGTCTTGAAGGAATAAGTCTTGAAGGACATACCTCTACGCACATTCCGCAGTTAATACAGTTTGAAGGTTTTGAATCTTTTACCTCGTCCTTTTTCATGCATAATAATGCTGATGATGCTTTAGTAGTAGGTACTTCCAAATCAAATAACGCTCTTCCCATCATCGGACCACCCGAAACAATTTTCTCAGGGAAACCATCCTTAAATCCGCCGGCCGCTTCAATAAGCGATGAATAAAGAGTTCCTGTTTTAACACGGAAATTCTGTGGGAATCTTATTGCGTCTCCTGTTACGGTTACAATTCTTTCTGTTAGTGGCAATCCATCAATTACAGCATGATAAATTGCAACAATAGTATCAACATTATCTACTATACAGCCGGCATCGGCAGGAAGCATCGTTGAATTTATTGCCCTTCCTGTTGTTGCATAAATGAGCTGCCTTTCAGAGCCTTGCGGATACTTTGTCTTAAGTGCTTTAACTTCTATTCTTGTCTCATCTATTGTAATTTCCCTGAGTGCTTTTATTGCATCAGGTTTATTGTCCTCAACTGCAAGAATTCCCCTGGCATTAGGGAAAAGGCTCAACATGATTTTAAGTCCGGCAACAAGCATTTCCGGATTTTCAATCATACGTCTGTAATCAGATGTAAGATAAGGTTCACATTCCGCACAGTTAGCAATAATGTAATGAATTTCGTCCGGATTCTTTGGCGAAAGTTTTACGTGTGTCGGAAATCCCGCACCTCCCATACCGATTATTCCTGCTTCTTTTACAATTGCAATAACATCTTCTTTAGTAAGTGCAGCAATATGAGGAACATTATACTGAGGCGCCATTTCATATAAATGGTCGTTCTCAATTACTATACTCATTGCCATCTGTCCGCCAACTACTCTTCGTGGTTCAATTGCTTTTACAATTCCAGAAACTGAACTGTGAATATTCGCCGAAACGAATCCGTTTGCTTCTGCGATCTTCTGGTTACCAAGTACTCTGTCTCCTACTGAAACAATAGGGTTAGCAGGTGCGCCGATATGCTGTGATAGAGGATATATCATGATATCAGTAGCATCCGCATCAACAATAGGCTTGTTCTTCGATAAATCCTTTCCGTCAAAAGGATGTATTCCGCCTTTAAATGTTAGCTTTGCCATCTTTTCTCTCCATATTAATATGATAGTTTTATTTTCTCAGCATAATTAACTGAATACGCAATCATACAAATTTTATTTTATCATTCTATCTGGTAATCTTCAACGAAATATAAAGTGTAATATTCAATTTTTTTATGAAATTATGATAAAATAATTGGTATGAAAACTTTCAAATATTTGTACGAAAACTTAAAACCTTCAGTATATTTAAATTCACTTGCACGTCCTGATGATATTTTGTTTTTTGACATTGAAACAACAGGACTTTCAAGAAAAAAAGATAATATTTTCCTTATTGGAACAGGATACTATTCTGATAACGGATTAAACATAATACAGTGGTTTGCAGAAAATGAATCAGAAGAAATAAATGTATTAGAAGCGTTACTTGAATTTGCGGATTCATTTACCTGTCTTCTTAACTACAACGGTAATTCATTTGATATACCATTCACTTTAGAACGAATGAATAAGTACGGCATTTCTATGCCACCACTGAATTCAATTGATATTTACACATTTGTTAAACCGCTTAAAAAGATTTTATCTTTACATGATTTAACACTTAAATCAGTCGAAAGATTCTTAAATATTAAAAGAGATGATGAATATTCAGGCGGTGAATTAATTTCTGTCTATAAAAGCTACACTAAGAAAAAATCAGAAAAAGAGCTTAATCTTCTGCTCCTTCATAATAAAGAAGATGTGCTGAATTTGCATTATGTAACATCAATTATTGAGTATAACAGCTTAAATGATGCAAAATTACAATACGATAATTGTTTAATTAACGAATATTACGATTACTCCAATGTAAGGAAAAAGGAATTATTATTATCGGGCTTACATAATTCTACTACATTGCCAAGAAGCTTTAATACATTTAAAAGCAATGAAATCGGTTCTTTCATTATGAACTATAAAACAGACTCTTCACTTAGCATACGCGTTCCTATATTACAAAAAACTCTTAACTACTATTTTGAAAACTATAAGGACTACTACTATCTGCCAAATGAAAAAATGTGTATTTTAAAATCTATGGCAGGTGGTGTAAAAAAAGAAAACAGAGAAAATGCAACTAAAGAAAACTGTAAAATATCACTTAATGATTCATTTATTCCGATGCCTCTAAATGCGGTAATAAAAGATATAAGGATATTTAAAGACAGCTACAAATCAAAGCAACATTATATTCGACTTGAAGATTTCCTACATCTTGACAAAGATAACAGATCACTGTTTTTAAAGCTATACTATGATTTTTTCTTTGTATAATCACAATAGAATTATATGCAAACTGTCTGACATTAAAACAAAAATAAAAACCCGGATGAAAACATCCGGGTTAAATTATTATTATATTGCTTTTTCATAGTAGAATGAGTTTTTACGCTCATAACCCATTTCCCTATGATTCATAATCTGCTCTGTACTACCGATAAATAAGAATCCGCCGGTCTTAAGTGACTTGCAGAATTTACGGAATACATCGTCTTTTGCTTCTTCTGTAAAGTAAATAAGAACATTTCTGCATATTATGAAGTCACACTTGTCAGGATACGGATCCTTAATCAGATTATGCTGTCTGAAATCTACTCTCGATTTAATTTCATTGCTAATCTGGTATGAATTACCAATCTTAGTAAAATATTTATCCCTTAAATCCTTTGGAACGGAAGCGATTGACTTTTCGTTATATATACCAACCTTAGCCTGCGCAAGAATCTGCTTATCAATATCTGTAGCAATAATCTTAATCTGATTCAGCGGTAAATGTCTCGAAAGTGCCATAACAAGTGAATATGGCTCATCTCCTGTAGAGCATGCAGCGCTCCAGATCTTAAGGTTCTTGCCAAACTTCTCAATAAGCATAGGAATAAACTGCTTATCCATAAGCTCCCACTGCTCCGGATTTCTGTAAAATTCAGAAACATTGATAGTAAGATAGCTTACAAATTCTTCAAATAATTCCTTGTCAGCCTTTAATGCCTTAACGAAATCTTCGTATCCTGATATTTTATTTCTGGAAATAAGCGTGTCAATGCGTCGTTTCATCTGCTGTTCTTTATATGCATTTAAATCGATGCTTGTAAGCTTAAAAACGGCTGCTTTAAATCCTTCGTAATCCATCAGACAGTCTTCTTTCTATATTATTCTTCTGCAGTTTCCTCTGTTGCTTCTACTTCTGCATCTTCAGCTTCTGCATCTTCAGGCTCTGTAAGTGCCTTTATTGAAAGTGAAATCTTCTTAGTGTCGATGTTGAAATCAACAATCTTAGCTGTAACCTCTTCACCATTCTTAAGAACATCAGAAGGCTTTTCAATATGTTCTCTTGAAATCTGTGAAACATGAAGAAGTGCATCAATTCCAGGCTCAAGCTCGATGAAAGCACCAAAGTCTGTCATTCTTGCAACTTTACCTGTTACAACATTTCCGACTGCAAACTTCTCTTCCGCACCAACCCATGGGTTCTCATCATCAAATCTCATTGAAAGAGCAATCTTAGAACCGTTGATTTCTTTGATTAATACTTTAACCTTCTGCTCAGGTGTGAAAATCTTTCTAGGATTCTCAACATGTCCCCAGCTCATCTCTGAAATGTGGAGAAGTCCGTCAGCACCGCCAAGATCGATGAATACACCGAAGTCTGTAACATTCTTAACTGTACCTTCAACTACATCGCCAACCTTGATGCTTTCGAATAACTTCTCAGCAAGCTCTGTCTTCTTAGCAACAAGGAGCTGCTTTCTGTCACCAATGATACGGCTTCTTCTTGGAGATGGAGTATATTCGATAATAACAAATTCTACTTCCTGTCCTAAGTACTTTGTAAGATCTTTCTCAAATGTATCTGATACAAGTGATGCAGGGATAAATACAAGGCTTCCTTCAACTGAAACAGATAAACCGCCTGCTAAAATCTTAACTACAGGGCCCGAAAGTACTGTCTTATTCTCGAAAGCTTCTTTAATCTTTTCATTGCCCTTATCCATTGCAACGCTCTTGTGTGAAAGGCGAACAAGTCCTTCACCGTCATTAATCTGAAGTACTTTAACTTCAAGTGAATCGCCAACGTTTACTGCTGTTGTAAGATCAAGACCAGGCTGATTAGAATAATCATCTCGTGAAACTATTCCGTCTGCCTTGTAACCGATGTTAAGAATAATCTGGTCAGGCTTTACGTCAATGACTTTACCTTCAACGATCTCTCCTGTACGTATTGTTTTAAATGATTCGTTTAGCATTTGTTCAAAAGTTAATTCTGACATAATTTTGAACCTCCTCAATAATATTGTTTGGGGTTGAAGCCCCTGCAGTAATACCTACTTTCTTAACATCACGAAGCGAATCAACATCTAAATCGTTAAGTGTCTGTATATATTGCGTGTTGTTACATTCACGCCTGCATATCTCAAATAATTTTTGTGTATTGGAGCTTGATAAACCACCAATAACAATGACGGCGTCTGAGTCCTTAGCAATCTTTAGGGCCTCACTCTGACGCACCTCAGTTGCATTACATATAGTATTCACAACATTAATATAATATCCTTTTTTTTTCAAAATTTCAACTAATTCATTAAATTTGTTCAAGTTAAACGTAGTCTGCGATACTATGCACACTTTTTCATCTTTAGGAATGTCAAAATCAACAGCTTCTTCAGTGTTCTCAATAGTAATTGCAGGCTTATTCTCACTGCACCACAAATTGATTCCGACAACCTCGGGATGCGTTTTATTACCGATAACAACTACCTGTTCACCATTTTCACTTGCTTCCCTGACAATATTATGTATCTTTTTCACAAAAGGACATGTTGCATCAATTATTTTATGACCATATTTTTCAAGCATTTCATATGTGCTTTTGCCTACGCCATGAGATCTGATTATCACTGTTCCCTTTTGGGCCCCGGCAAAATCACTTTCTTTAGAAATCACTTTAACGCCTTTACTTTCTAAGTCTTTTACAACCTCTTCATTGTGAATAATCGGTCCGTATGTATAAATATTGTCAGAATTATTAATTTCGTTGTACACCATTTCAACGGCACGCTTTACTCCAAAGCAGAAACCCGCAGAAGATGCTACTTTTACTTCCATATAATATCCTATTCCGATAATTCAATTATCTTTGATACAACTTCATCTATAGTCATTGATGAGCTGTCAAGGAATACAGCATCATCAGCTCTTCTTAATGGCGAAATCGCACGATTCATATCCCTGTGATCACGCTCAATAATATCTTTTTTAATCTCATTAAGATCACACTGAACGCCCTTTTCCATAAGCTCATCATAACGTCTCTTTGCTCTTACATCATCGCTTGCAGTAAGATATATTTTGCAAGGAGCATCCTTAAGCACAACCGTTCCTATATCTCTTCCGTCCATTACAACGTCTGTTTCTTTTCCAAGCTTTTGCTGAAGTGCAACAAGCTTTTCTCTAACCTTAGCATTAACAGAAGTAACAGAGGCCATATTCGAAACCTCCTCAGTACGGATTAATCCGTTGACGCTTTCTCCATTAAGTGTAACTACCTGTTCTCCATCAACATATTTAATCGAAATATCTGCTTTGTCGCATGCTTCTTCGATTTTATCTGTCTCTTCAGGTTTAATTCCCTCGCGGATGATAAATAAAGCCATTGCACGATACATTGCGCCTGTATCTACATAAATATAGCCTTTCTTTTTAGCAACAATCTTTGCTATTGTACTCTTTCCGGCACCTGCAGGTCCATCAATTGCAATATTTCCCATAATCGTTTTCAATATACCAATTTCTACAAATGTTGATTGGATATACTTTTCCTTTCTTATTTTTTATCCATTATGATTATCTATATCTGTAAATTCACTCATTCTGTCCCGATAGGAATCCTGTAGACCATGCTATCTGCAGATTAAATCCGCCGGTAAGTGCATCTACGTCTATCATTTCTCCTGCAAAAAACAATCCTTTATACTTCTTTGACTCCATTGTGCTTGGATTTATCTCCTTAACACAAATCCCGCCTCTTGTTATTATTGCTTCATTAAATCCTCTGTTACCTGTTACAGTAAGTTCAAGGCCTTTAAGCAACGATACAAGTCTTAAGCGTTCCTCCTTAGTAATTATGTTAACCTGCTTCCTGGCATCAATCTTAGAAAGCTTTACAATAACAGGAATCAGTTTTGAAGGTAGAAGGCCTGATAAAGAATTAATAAATTGTTTATTTGAGTTTTCTTTAAAATCTCTCAGTATTCTTTCATCGAGCTCTTTTTCGCTCATTGCAGGCTTTAAATCAATAACAAGCTTTAGGTTTTTAGAATAGTCTTTTTCCCTTACATGAGTACTTGCCGTTAATATTAATGGTCCGCTTACGCCAAAATGCGTAAACAGCATTTCTCCAAAACCGCTGTAAAGCTTTTTGCCCCAGTCAGTCAAATTAACGGATACATTTTTAAGCGATAATCCCTGAAGTTCTTTAACAAAATCCTCTTTAGTCACAAGAGGAACGAGTGACGGCTCTGCTTCATTAGTATTAATATTAAGCTCATCGGCAAACTTCCATGTATCACCGTCGGCTCCACAAAGAGGATAGCTCTTACCGCCTGTTGCAAGTATCACTTTGTCTGCGTTTAATGTTCCTATTGTCGATAATACGCCAACACACTCATTATTGTCATTTATAAGAATCTTTTTTACTTTAGTATTAAGACAAATTTTAACTCCTAATCTGATAAGCTCCTTATTTAATACACTTATCACATCAGATGAATGATCGGATAACGGAAATACTCTGTTTCCTCTTTCTGTCTTAATATTCAGACCGATGCTTTTAAAGAATTCCATTGAAGCATATGAATTAAATCCATAATAAGCACTGTATAAAAACTTAGGATTTGTGATAACGCTTTCAAAGAAGGTTTCATCATCGCATGCGTTTGTAAGGTTACATCTGCCTTTCCCGGTTATGTAAACCTTTTTGCCAAGTTTTTCATTCTTCTCAAGTAAGGTAACTTTATTATTGTTTCTTGCGGCAATAATTGCTGCCATCATTCCGGCAGCACCGCCACCGACTACGATCGTATTCATGAAATAAACTGTGTAATAACAGACTTAAGCATATTTAATGTCTCATCATCCGTTAAATCAAATTCCCCATTAGTTACCATACAAGCGATTCCATGCATGAATACAAATACCTTCATGAATATTACTTCGGCATAGTTCATATCAAGATTAGGAATACGTCTCAACTCCCTTATTACAAAACCGCCTTCCTTACCATTAAGAAGGTTGTACATTGTAACCTCTTCATTATGCTTGCTCATAAACAGAAGCTTAAAAAGATTTGGTTCTTCCTTAGCAAAGCTAATATAGCAAAGCGCAAGATCCACAAAAGGAATCGAATTAGTACGGCTATAATTAATGCAATAATTCTCATAATACTCTGATGCCTTTATAAACATCTCATCAGCCAAATCATCCATACTGCTGTAAATTCTGAAAATCGGCTGTGTAGAGCATCCGATATATCCGGCAAGCTTTCTTGCTGTAAGCATTTCCATCCCCTGTTCTTTAAGCAGCTCAAAAGCTCCCTCGCTTAATATCTTTCTTGTAACGCTTTCTTTTCTTGCCATTTTGTTCTCCCTTCAAAAACAAACAATTGCCCCATCAAGCACTATTATAACATACGTTATCTTATAATTGAACATAGTTTTTTCAAATACCCATGACATAAAAAACGGGCAGGAAAACCTGCCCGTAATTATAAATTTATGATTTAGCTTATCAATTATACAGGATAAGCTCCGGCAGCTGTATCTGCCTTAGTAACATCAACACTTTCCTGCTGTGCCTGACGATATTTGAAGAAGTCAACAGCAACCTGTGGGAATAATGCATATGAAAGTACATCTTCATCCTGCTGTTTCCACTGCTTCATCTCTTCCTCAAGTCTTTGAAGTTCAGGCTCTGTATGACCTGTAGCTTCTGCCGAACGAGCTGTAGATCTTGTTTCACCAGGAATAACCTTAGCGATAACTTCCTCGTTCATAGGCTTAACAGTCTGTCCGTAGTTACCACGAAGAAGGTCTTTGAACTCTCCTGTAGCCATCTTATATCTCTCACCCATAAGAACGTTGAATACAGCCTGTGTACCAACAATCTGTGATGAAGGAGTAACTAAAGGTGGCTCACCACAGTCCTTACGAACTCTTGGGATTTCCTCAAGAACGTCCTGATACTTATCTTCAGCACCCTGCTCTTTAAGCTGTGAAACCATGTTAGAAAGCATTCCGCCAGGAACCTGATATCTTAATGTGTTAATGTTAACGCCTAACACCTTAGTATTCATAAGGCCTGACTCAATGCACTCTTCTCTGTATGGACGGAAGTAGTCAGCAATCTGAGCAAGAATATTCTGATCGTAACCTGTATCATAAGGTGTACCCTTGAATGTCTCAACCATAACTTCTGTAGCAGGCTGTGATGTACCAAGAGCAAATGGTGAAATAGCACAGTCAATTACGTCTACACCTGCTTCAACAGCCTTAAGGTATGTCATTGAAGCAACACCTGATGTGTAATGTGTATGTAACTGGATAGGAAGCTTTGTAGACTCTTTAAGTGTCTTAACAAGTTCTTCTGCCTTATATGGAACAAGAAGTCCTGCCATATCCTTAATACAGATTGAGTCAGCACCCATCTCTTCAATCTTCTTAGCCATGTCTGCCCAATACTCTAATGTATAAGCATCGCCAAGTGTATAAGAAAGAGCAATCTGCGATTCACCTCTTCCTTCCTGAGCCTTAATTTTGTTTGTAGCATCTACAGCAGCCTGAAGGTTACGAACATCATTAAGACAGTCAAAAATTCTGATTATGTCAATACCGTTAGCGATTGACTTCTCTACAAATGAATAAACAACATCATCTGCGTAAGGTCTGTATCCTAAGATGTTCTGACCTCTGAAAAGCATCTGAAGCTTTGTGTTTTTAAATCCGTCTCTTAACTTACGAAGTCTCTCCCATGGATCTTCCTTTAAGAAACGAAGAGAAGCATCAAATGTTGCACCACCCCAGCATTCAACTGCATGGTATCCAACTTTATCCATTGTATCGATAATTGGAAGCATTTTCTCAGTAGGCATTCTTGTTGCAATAAGTGACTGATGAGCGTCACGAAGAACAGTTTCCATAATGCCAACCGGTTTCTTTTGAATATCTGCCATTTTACATATCTCCTTTATTTTTTTGAATAAGATCATTTCGCTTTTTTTAAGCGAACTTATATTCTTCGTTAATTAATAATTGTGAAAACCACAAATTAAACTCCGAAGATGGCCATAAATGTTCCGGCAGCAACGGCTGTTCCGATAACACCTGCAACGTTAGGTCCCATAGCATGCATAAGAAGGAAGTTAGTAGGATCTGCCTCTGCTCCAACCTTCTGTGAAACTCTGGCTGCCATAGGTACGGCTGATACACCGGCTGAGCCGATAAGCGGATTAACCTTACCCTTTGTTGCAATCTTCATAAGCTGGCCAAACCATACACCGGCTGCTGTACCAAAGCAGAAAGCAATAAGACCAAGTACTACGATCTTAAGTGTGCTTGCATTAAGGAACGCCTCAGCTGATGTTGTAGCACCAACAGATGTACCAAGTAAGATAACTACGATGTACATAAGTGCATTTGATGCTGTTTCTGTAAGCTGTCTAACTACTCCTGACTCCTTGAAAAGGTTACCAAGCATAAGCATACCAACAAGAGGAGCTGTAGTAGGAAGAATCATACATACAACAATTGTAACGATAATCGGGAAGAGGATTCTCTCAAGCTTAGAAACAGGACGAAGCTGTTCCATCTTAATCTTTCTGTCCTTTTCCGATGTAAATAACTTCATAATAGGTGGCTGAATAATAGGTACAAGTGACATGTACGAATAAGCAGCTACTGCGATAGGTCCAAGTAATGCAGTCTGTCCAAGCTTACCTGCAAGGAAGATTGATGTAGGGCCGTCAGCACCACCAATAATTGAAATTGCTGCAGCGGCTTTATCGTTAAAGCCCATTGCAATGGCACCAAAGTATGCCATGAAAATACCGAACTGAGCAGCTGCACCTAAAAGGAAGCTCTTAGGATTGGCAATCAGTGGTCCGAAGTCAGTCATCGCTCCAACACCCATAAAGATAAGTGATGGGAGGATTGATGCTTCGTCAAGTAAGTAGAAATAATGAAGCAGTCCGCCTACGCCATTTGTTGAATTTTCGATAGTCAACATAATATCCGGATAGATATTAACAAGAAGCATACCAAAAGCAATTGGCACAAGCAAAAGTGGCTCATATTCCTTTTTAATTGCTAAATATAGGAAAACACACGCAACGGCAATCATAACGTAATTGCCCCAGGTAAGTCCGAAAAATGCCGTTTGGTGAATAAGATTTCCCAATGTAGTTGCTACATATGACATTTTGTGACCTCCGTAAAATTAACTCAATACTAGTTTAAAGTAGCTAATACCTTGCCGGCTTCTACAGAATCACCAACAGCACAATCAATGCTTGCAACTGTTCCATCTTCAGGAGCTACAACAGGGATTTCCATCTTCATAGCCTCGATAATAACTACAGCGTCACCTTTCTTAACAGCGTCGCCAACATTCTTTTCAATCTTAAATACCTTACCTGCTGCACCTGCTTCTACCTTCTTAGCACCTGCGCCTGCTGAAGCCTTTGGTGCTGCCGGAGCTGCCGGTGCTGCCTTTGCCGGCTTCTTAGCTGCTACAGGAGCGCTAGCTGCACCGGTTCCTTCATCAACTGTAACATCATATACGTTACCATTTACAGTAATTGTATAGTTTTTCATTTGTTATATCCTCCTAATATTAAAGTGCTTTCTGCCATTTTGAACCATTGCTTACTCTTCTGATACTTCTGACAACATATTGATCAGTTGAAGAGCTGCCCTCATAAGCTGCAATAGCCGCAGAAATAACAGCCACTAATTCCAAATCATCCGTAAGTTCTTCTGACTCAACAATCTGTGAAATAGCGTTGTCAACAGATGTTGTAGTAGGCTGTACATCTTTTTTCTTGCTGAAAACAGCCTCAATCTTAGGGATAAAGTTAAATAATGAAATAATTCCATAAATAAGAATAAGTACTGCGAATACTGTACCCATACCCATTAATGTGTTAAGTCCTGCCTTAGCCATCTTCTCGCTAAAAGTATAATTAATATTTGTTGCCGAAGATGTAAGTGTATGGTAGAGATCCTTCTTATAAATGAACTCTACATCAGCAGTTTTATTATCGAAAGTGCAGTTGACTGTAACAATAATCTTCTCTCCCGAAGTATCATATTCGGCAGTATAGTTATTAATTGAAACAAGATTACCGATTTCCTTTGTTGCCATAAGATATGAATCAAACGCAGAAATCATGCCGTTTCCGTCTACCTTCATTCCAAAGTAGCTCTCGAAAACATATTCAACTCCCTCTGCACCTTCTGACTGAAGATCCTGAGAGGTTGCCTCATCTAATCCGTTGTAAACATTTTCGATAATTCCGATTGATGACTGGCTTAATGCCTCTGCAAGCTCATCATCAACTTTCTCTTTACTACCACAGGCTGTCAAGCCTAAAAGACATACCATAAGGACTAACACTGATTTGATTTTCTTCATAATGTGCTACCTTGTCCTTTCTAGAATGCCCCATGTTTCTTAAGTGGACGATCTTCTCTCTTTGTAAATAACATGTCAAGTGCGCCGATAACATACTTTCTTGTGTCATCCGCTGAAATAACAGTATCTGCATATCCACGTCTTGCATATGAATCTATGCTGTTCTGAAGTGCCTTGTATTCATCTTCTGTCTTCTTAACTTCGTCTTCTGACTTGCCATCAGCAATAATCTGTGCTGCAAGCTTAGCATCCATCATACCAACCTTGGCGTTATCCCATGCAAATGTCATATCACATCCAAGTGCCTTCGAGTTCATAACAGAAACTGCTGAACCGTAAACATCACCGTAAATAACATTTACCTTTGGAACTGATGCATTGGCAAATGCGTATGTAAGCTTAGCCATAGCCTTTGCAATCTTCTTCTCGTTACATTCACAGTTGCAGATTGACTTAACTGATGTGAATGTAAGAACAGGAATTTCAAATGCATCACAGAAGTTAACAAATGCAGCTGCCTTCTCACAACCCTTAGCTGATAATACGTTATCCTTATTATCACCCTTAGTGTTAGCAACAACACCTACTGTAGCACCGTTAAGCTTGATAAATCCTGTTGTCATGCTCTTGGCATAATTAGCCTTAAGCTCAACATAATCGTTGTTGTCTGCAATCATTGTAATGATTGAAACAGCGTCATTACCATAACCTGCGATGTTAGCACATACTCTGTTAAGGTCATCCTCACACTCATCTACGCAATCAGCATCTTCGTTATTAGAAGGAAGCATTGAAACGAGTGCTCTGACATTATCATAAACCGAAGCTTCATCACAAACGATATCAGCATTTCCTGCTTCCTTTTCCTGGAAATCAGCAGCTGATGTATCTAACTTGCCTTCAAAGTTGCCTTCAATAGCATTTGGAGAGTTAACAAACATCTTTGCCTTTTCTCCCATTACTACAAAATCGCACATCTGAGCCATTACTGAAAGTCCGCCACCGCAATTGCCGAGTACTACTGCAATCTGTGGGATAACCCCTGAAGCCATAGCCTGCTTCTGATAAATTGTGCCTAATGCGTTTAATGCATCCGTTGACTCCTGAAGTCTCATACCACATGAATCGATAATACCGATTACAGGGGCACCTGTCTTCATTGCTAAATCATAAAGCTTAGCAATCTTCAAAGCATGCATCTCACCGATTGAACCGCCAAGAACCGATGAATCCTGGCTGTAAACATATACGAGCTTACCATCGATAAGACCATATCCTGTTACAACACCATCGGCTGGAGCTTCCTTCGGATTCATGTTGAAATCAGTAGCTCTAGCTGTAACTAAAGCGCCAATTTCAACGAAACTGTTTTCATCAAGCAAAGAATTAATTCTGTTGCCTGCCTGAGAAGTGTTACTCATTTCGTTCCGCCCTCCGTTTATTATAAAATAAAAAAATTAATTAATTCAGCGCATAAATACGCACTATTGGTATTGTATCATAAGAAATCTATTTCTCCTATAGATTTTTTACATATTTTTAGTGGTTTTTTCGTATATAATATACAATTGTTTTATTTTAAAAAATAACCCGCATAACCATAGCGGGTATGCGGGAATAATGCAAATCAATCATTATATCGGAAGCGATAACTGAATTTCCTCAGCTGCCTCTTTTTTGAATTCCTCAAGTCTTTCTGCAGACACTGTAGGCAGTTCATCAAGTGACTTAACGCCAAAGCATCTTAAAAACTCTTCTGTCGTCCCAAAAAGAAGCGGTCTTCCCGGCGCATCAAGTCTGCCAAGCTCTGTAATAAGTCCGTACTCAAGCAGTTTATTTACAGCATGGTCACAGTTGACACCTCTTATCTTCTCGATTTCAATACGTGTAACCGGCTGCTTATATGCAACAATTGAAAGCGTTTCAAGAACAGTATCCGTAAGCGAATAATGCTTAGGTACTGTGGCTATTTTCATAAGATGCTCATACATTTCAGTCTTTGAGCACATCTGAATGCTTCCTTCAAGCTCAACAATAGTAATGCCTCTGTTTACATCACTGTTATATTCTTCCTGCATTGAACCAATCAGCGCTTTTGTTTCGGTATCGCTCATATTTAAAACCGATGCAAGCTTTTTAAGCTCAACTGAGTTACCCATTGCAAAAAGCACAGCCTCTACTACTGCCTTAGGATTTTCAACGGGAATTAGTTCATTTTCTGTTGAATTTATTTCTAAAATTTCTTCACTCATTTTGCCACCTATGCCGCAATTTTTGAAACAATGATAATATCATCATCATTACTTTCCTGCGAAACCTCAATTTCTCCGATTTTAATCATTTCAAGGATAAGAAGAAACGTCACAACAATTTCAGACTTAGAGTTCTGCCTTTCCAAAAGCTCTCTAAAACTAAACTCCTTATGTGTCGCAACAAAAAGCCTTACATAAGTCTGCTTTGCTTCGATGTCGACATCTTCCTTTTCGATATTGCCAAACTTAGATCTGATTGGGTCTATCTTATCCTCACGCCTCTTCATTACGGCCTTGAATATATTGTTAAGCCTTGATAAATCCATATCCTTGGCAAGCTCGTCGTAATCAATCGGGGGAACATAGTTTTTAATTTCATCAGGAATTGACGGCTCCTTATACAGATTTCTGTTGGCATCAATCTGTCTGTCCTTTAGCTCATATGACATATACTTGTACAATTTGTATTCAATAAGCTTTTCAACAAGTTCCTGCCTTGGGTCTTCTTCCTGACCGTCCTCATTTTCCTCCTTAGGCAAGAGCATCCTGCATTTAATATCAAGAAGAGTTGCCGCCATTACAAGGAATTCGCTTGCAATATCCATGTCCTCATCTTTCAAAGCATCAATGTATTCAAGATACTGTTCCGTAATTAACGATATCGGAATATCATAAATATCTACTTTATTCTTTTCTATAAGATGCAAAAGCAAATCAAGCGGTCCTTCAAATGCTTGTAACTTAACCGAAATAGCCATATTAACCTTTGTTCAACTCAATTAAAATCAATTCTGCCTTATTATTTACCCTTATCGGAACTGTGTGACTTCCTATTCCTCTGCTTAATACCATATTGGAGGCATTTTGTGTAAACAACCCTCCGTCATACTTAGGAAAAAGCTTAAGTGCAGGAGATATCACCCCGCCAAGCAGTGGCAGCCTTATTATTCCACCATGGACATGTCCCGAAAGGACAAGATCTGCACCCCAATCAGAATATGTTTTAAAATGCTCCGGGTTATGTGCAATAAGAATATTATATGTATCCTTATTAATATCACCAAGCTTATCCTTAATATAGCCGATTGGTAATGTTTTTGTAATAACCTTTTGATAAAAACGGTGTTCTATATTTATGCCATAAATTGTTATGCCAAGCTCATTAAGAATAATCTTATCATTGTCAATTATTGGTGCATTTATCTTCTTAAGGCTCTCAGTAAGTCTTTCGTATTCGCCCTCAGGAAACTTTTCAGGTCTTCTCTTAAGACGTTCCTCATGATTACCCATACCGTAGTATACAGGGTATAAATCAGCCAGTCTTTTAATAAATGCAAGTGTATCCGAATAATCGCTCCACTTTTCCATACACGATGTAATCATGTCACCGCCAAACACAATAAAGTCAGGCTCTAATCTTACTATATCGTTAAAAAGTGTTTCATTCTTATCTCCGTACTGCCTGTTGTGAAGATCAGATAAAAATACAAATTTTACTTTGTCCCGCTTAAGTCTTTTGTCGCTGAATGAATAATTTACAATATGATAGCCTGTACTTTCCTTATATACATATAAAGAAAGCAGGACAATTAATATAATTATTAGAAAAATATATATCATTTTAACCTACAATCTTAATCTAACGTCCTGCGTATCTTATCATAAATTGATAAGTTTCTCAATTTTCTCTTTTTTATCAGAAGGATAAAATCCTATCGCAACGGATATAGACAGATATTACTCCGAGGATTTATATAAATTTTTCTATATCTAAAACGTAAAAAACTCCGGTAAAATACCGGAGTTAATTTCAATTAAATTAGTATTTGCGCTTACGAGCTGCCTCAGACTTTTTCTTACGTCTTACGCTTGGCTTCTCATAGTGCTCTCTCTTACGAATCTCCTGCTGGATTCCAGCCTTAGCGCAGTTTCTCTTAAAACGGCGAAGAGCTGAATCAAGAGTTTCATTCTCTTTTACTATAACGTTTGACATCTTCTTACCTCCCCTCGAGTCTTAAATTTGCCTGTGTAGACATCGACCTTAGGGCTTGCAAAATGCAAGTTCAAATTGCATTATATACAAATGCGCTCAATTAGTCAACGAAAAAAACGTTTTTTTACATAAATATTGCATATTTTTTACTTTAGCATATGCACTGTAGACTGTCCGTCTTTTTTGATGATTAAATCAATATTTTCGATGGATGAAGCCGTTCCCTTTGATACTTCAAAAACCAAAACTGCATCAACCATAGCATACCCTTCTATACTTTCATTAAATGAGCTCAAATCATTTAATAATATAGTCTTACTTGCGTTTACTCTCTCTTTACCATTAATTAATAATCTGAATATCGAATCAGAGTTAAGAATGTCGCATGTCTTTAAAGCATCACTGTCATTCGTAATTCCGAAGTTAAGGACAAGTAATTCCATGTCATTTTGTGCCTGCATCGAAAAGACGAGGTCTTCTGACTCTTCTTCAGGATAAATATCATGAGTCTCAAAAGACTTATAAATTATCTCAAATCCTTCAAGTCCTATTGCCTCTGCAATTGATAGATCAGAATACTCAATGTCATTGCCTTCTTTAATCTCATTAGCTGTTAAATCTTCACTATAATCAGGCTGATTTACATCCGTTCCCTCTTTAACTTGCTCATTATCGGCTGTAGGCATTTTAGCCTCTTGAATTTCAACAAGCTCAATACTGTCTTCTTCATTGGAATTATGAAGTGAACCCTGATAGTTCTTATCATACTTAAGTAAAAGTCCTGCCGCATATTCAGAGATCACCTTCTGCTCGTCTTCAGTCAGTTCTACTGATGGCATAAGGCTACATGCTGAAAGTGATGCCATAACTATTATACTTGTTAATACAGTTAAAATCTTCTTCATACTATTTAGAGTCAACCTCAAACCAAAACTCTACTCCATCTGTACAGTTTATCACACCATACTTCTGATTTAAAGCATCCATTGAAGCTTTTACTATTGAAAGTCCAACTCCGCTTCCGCCATACTCCCTTGTATGAGCTTTATCGACCTTATAAAATTTGTCCCAGATTCTAGGAAGTGACTCTGAAGGGATCTGCTTACCGGTATTGAAAACGCTTACTCTTACCTTCTTGTCTTTTTCTTTTTCTATCCTGACTCTGATGATTTTATCAAAATCAACATGATTAAGAGCATTTGTAAAATAGTTATTAAATACCTGCTCAACCTTAAGTTCATCAGAGCTTACATATACCGGTTCAAGCGGCTCATATTCAAGCTTAATGCCATTCTGTTTCATTACCATATCATATGTTGTAATACAGTTATTAATCAGCTCTGCTATGTCAAAGTCTTCAATTGTATTGTTATCAGCTCCAAACTCAAGTTCATTAAGATCTAATAGGTTTCTTACAAGCTTATTCATTTTCTTTGTTTCATCAACAATGACATCACAGTAAAAATCCCTGCTCTCCTTATCATCATTAACACAGTCCTGAAGACCTTCCGCATATCCCTGAATAAGTGCTATTGGAGTCTTAAGCTCGTGAGAAACATTACTTAAAAACTCTTTTCTCATTTCATCGATTTCATTTCGTTTTTTAAGTTCAAGCTCAAGCTCAGAGTTTTTAGATATTATTTTTGCGACTATCTTACATAGGAAATAGCTAATAAGTACTGCAATAATTCCAATATATGCAAAAAATGTATTCGCAACCTTTGCACTGTTATTAATTCCTGACATTGCAGATCTGATAAATATCGGATAGCCTTCGGATAGCACTCCCCAAAGCTCAATATATTCCGATTCCAATGTGTAATTATTTGAAATCTGAACTGTGTATTTATCAGTCTTTTCGAATACCTTTGGAGGGGTATTTGATTTGGCGCCTTTATCAAAAAAATAGTTAAGAAGTCGTTCTGTTTCAACATTTTCATCGATAACATTAGCTTCCAATACGTTCATATACTGGTCAAGTACAAGGATGTCACAGTTAAATGTTGAAGTATTTGTTTCAAAAATAGTTTTAAATTCTTCCGACTCAACCCCATACTCAGAAGCAGCTATATCAAGCTGTTCATACATATTTTTAATGCTATTAATTTTCTTTGAGGCATAATTTCTCGAAAGAAGCAATGCGCCGGCGCACCAGCTAAAAAAAATTATGCCTGTAACAAGCAACGAAAATATAATTGCAGATTTCTTTTCAACAGACTTATTCATGTCATTCTCCGGATGTTACTCTTCAAACAGAAACGCCCCTTGACCTTAGTTCAAAGGGCGTTTCATTATCTCTATCAGTGTTCTGAACTTGATGCAGGAACCATTTCCTTAAATTTAGAAAGAAGATCTATTAACTTAACGGACTTTGCTTCAGTTGACAGGAACAAGTCATGTGCCTTGTCGTACTCTTCATTAAATACGGCCTTTAAGATATCTGCTCCACTTTGATGTAAAGCCCTGTGATCAGTTCCAATAGTCTTCCATAACTCCTTAAGCTCAGGAATTGGAGGCTCAATTGAATTGTAGAAATGACCAAAATGACATTTATTTCCATCTAACTGAAAGGCCACTATTTCCTTTGACTCTACTATGGATTTAAGACGTGCAACCCAACCCTTATGAGCAGCAATCGCTGCGTCAAGATATGAATATAATTCGTCCTGATTCAATGCATAGAACGGATCTTCTGACATCTTACCCATATGCTTTAGGAGATTATCCACATCAGCTTCTATACTCTCAAGAGGCTTTAATGCATCTGCAGAGTCCTTTCCTATGCTGTTAAGTGTAGCTGCATCTTCTTTTAAGAGTTCGCAAGACTCTTTTATCTCTGATGAGCGAGCCTCTATCTCTGCCATCGAGCTAGAAATCTCTTCGCTCACTGCTGCAAGATTACTTATACTATCTGTAATCGCGGCCACATGTTTTTCGTTTTCTTCATTAATCTTCCATACATCTACTACTTTATCATTAACAGTCTTAAGTGCAGCTATTGCCTGATTAACGCTCTCTGCACTCTTATTTGATGCGGCACGAACTCCCTCTACAAATTCACTCATGTTTGTGGTAAGAGCCTTGGTTTCATCCGCTAGTGAACGAATCTCATCAGCAACTACCGCAAAGCCTTTACCAGCTTCACCAGCTCTTGCCGCCTCTATTGAAGCATTGAGTGAAAGCAAATTAGTCTGTGAAGAAATAGCATTGATTTCATCGATAACCTTGGTCATCTCACCAATAACATCCGCTAGGTTCTCCATATCAGAACTCATTGTCTCAGAAGCCACTATTGTATCGCTTGATAACTGACGTATATCTGTAAGCTCTTTCTGCCCAGCATCTATTTTCTCCAGTACATTTGTAGATGCCTCAGACACCTCAATAATAGTATTAGTCAAATCTTCATGACGACCTGCTACCACACCAGAAACCTCAGCAGCATCTGAAGCCGCCTGAAAAATTCCAATACTTGATTCTTCGACAGATTCGGCAATCTTCAATAGTTGATCCACACAAAACTTAATCTCAAGATCTAATGCACTAATTCTCGCAACAGCATTAACATTTAAATCATAGACCGTTGCAAATGCATCTCGTCCTGCTTGTAAACGTGTATGTATATTATCTAATTCCTGATTTATTGCACCATAATTCGCATCCTTAAAATTTGACAAATCAGTAATTGCAACATTAGTATTTTTTAATCTACCCATTTTGCCCTCCAAAATCGTACAACTTCCCTTTCTAAAGAATATCATGAATACTTCAATTGTCAACTGTTATATACATAAACACCCTTGTCATTGGCTGTATCCTTCCCGCTACTAGGGCAGATTAGGGACTCCCCCCTTCTCTCCGTTACACTTCAAACTTATAGCCCATACCCCATATTGTCTTAATATAATCGCCTTTATCTTTCATTTTGGCTCTTAACTTCTTAACATGTGTATCAATTGTTCTTGCATCTCCAAAATAATCATAATTCCAAACATTGTTAAGAATCTTCTCTCGTGAAAGTGCAATTGATTTATTTTCCATGAAATACTGTAAAAGTTCAAATTCCTTAAAGCTTAATTCAATCCTTATCATCTGCTTCAAGAATATTACTTCTTCTAAGCAATGCTTCTACTCTTGCAACTAAGATCTTTGGGCTGAAAGGTTTTGTAATATATTCATCCGCACCTTTGTCAAATCCTTGCAGTTCATCATATTCAGTACTTTTTGCTGTAAGCATTATGACAGGAATCTTAGATGACATTCGTATTTCCTTAAGTACCTGGTATCCATTCATTTTAGGCATCATAACATCAAGGATAATAAGCGCAATATCCTTATTAGAATAAAACATCTCTATTGCTTCTTCTCCGTCAGATGCCTCAACAACTTCAAAATCACGCTTTACAAGGAAATCCTTTACCAGTTTTCTCATTCTGCTTTCATCGTCAACTACAAGAATTTTAATTTTTTCCATATCATCGCCTCATTTATTGAATCAAATACAAATTTACAGTCTGATACAGTAACAATACTTCATATTTATGTTTTATCTGTGAAAAATAAAAACTCCGAGCTACGGAGTAATTCCAAGCTCGGATTCTTTTTCTCTTACTGCATTCTCTCTCTGTGTAAGTTCCTGTTCCCATTCGGAATACTCATTTAAAACTGCAGTCTTATAATTAAGCATATTTGGATTGTCTGCTTTTATTGCAACAACAAACATTGCGGCAATAAGAATAATCAGTATGATATTTAATATAACAGAATAACTGAAAGGTTTTTTATAGCTTTTTTCAGTAACATTAAGCGATTCATATCTTTTATTCTGTTTAATGAAAAGTGCATCGGAAATTGAATATCTGATTGGGATATCAGCTACTTCTTCATTATTTATTGACGGATTCTTAATCAAGTATTCCCTTATAGTTTTAAGGAAATCAATTCCTACAGGAGTTGTAAATATTCCACTTGTAATACTTTTATTATAAACAAGCAAAATAGACTTCGGATCGTCTTCATTAAGCTTCTCCGAAATGTAATTTACTCTCTGCAGCTCTTCCTTAGCCATCAAAGCATCTTCATCAGTTGAAAAACGATAGCCGTCAATTATGCGTTCCATAAAGTTAGCCTAAAAATGTAACTGAACCCTTTTTATCAACCCGCACTTTAAGAATTACTTTCTTGTCAGCATAGAAAAGAATAGATGCCTCGCCCTTTTCAAAGCTAATTCTTGCAAGAACATCCATATCGCTGAATCTATCAAAGTAATCCTCACCAAGCTTTTTCATCTTTTCAAGAATTTTCTCTTCTCTTGCATACTGCTTATTCAAAGATAAATCTTTGTAGTTCAAAAATAATCTTTTCTCAAGTATTGCATTGTCACACTTGCATGATGCAAAGTAACTGCCTACCATCATATAAATGATATAGGCGTCTGCCTTAAGAGAATCAGGTTTTGAATTCGATGTGTATAAAGCTGCCATACAGCCCTCCTAATATCATATTTTGCACGCATCACCTATTTTCTCACTAAATGAAACGTATTTCAAGTGGCAAGGTATGCCGCATTCGTGGACCTGGTGGGAGTCGAACCCACGTCCGAAAGCCCATCCACTCTCCTTCTACGAGCGTAGTTTGTTAAGATTAATTCCCTCAACCGTCTTTAACAAACAAAAGAAACGGCTTTAGTAGCTTCATAATACGCCCACAGACTCAAAGCTTTGTCTATGTCGTTTCCTACAAGGTCGAGGCCCCGGCCCTGATGTGTAGGTGCATCAGGCGGAACCAGCTGCAATTAGGCAGCTACTGCTAAATTTCTATTAGCGTTTATATTTAATTTTGCCATTTAACGCATTGCATGCGGCTCGCTTCTAAAGCTTCAAAACCCCCGTCGAAACCTGTACAGGCCCTTAATCCTATTGACTTATAGGTTTTTAACTTTAAACTCTCTTTCAAGTTCTCTACGCTGGTCCTTCTTAGCAATAGATTCTCTCTTGTCATAGAGTTTTTTACCTTTTGCAAGTCCTATCTCGATTTTACATTTGCCGTCTTTAAGATATACCTGCAATGGCATTATAGTATAACCCTTTTCAGATGATTTTCCAAGCAGCTTTTCAATTTCATATTTATGAAGAAGAAGCTTCCTTGTTCTTAAAGGATCTTTATTAAAAATGTTGCCCATCTCATAAGGAGAAATATTCATCCCGATAATATAGGCTTCACCTTTATCAATTTCAACATAGGACTCTTTGATGCTTACCTTTCCCATTCTGACTGATTTAATTTCGGTTCCGAAAAGTGAAATCCCTGCTTCAAATTTATCCTCAATAAAGAAGTCATGATATGCTTTTTTATTATTCGCTATTAGCTTAATACTTTCCTTACTCATAACATTATGTAAACCATTCCGAATAATTGACAATATTATGTCAACTCTTCGGCTTCCTCGTCGATTATAAAATCTATTGTCTTTGAAATCATATCGACACCATTAACTATTATATCAATTTTATGACCAAGCGAAAAGGTTCTTTTCGTTGATTCGCCTATAAGCTTATATTCCTTTTCATCATAGTAATAATAATCTCCCGGTATCTTGGAAATATGTATAAGTCCCTCACAAGTATTGTCAAGTTCAACATATATTCCCCAGTTCGTTACTCCGCTGATTATTCCGGTATATTTGTACCCAATTCTTCGCTCCATATACTGGCACTTCTTAAGCTTATCGGTTTCTCTTTCCGCTTCATCTGCAAGGCGCTCTCTTGATGAAGAGTTACTTGCAACCTCATCAAGAATATTGTTATAGTGCATTATCTTATCTTCATTCATTCTGCCGTGGATGAAATCCTTTATTATCCTGTGAATCTGTAAATCAGGATATCTCCTTATAGGAGAAGTAAAATGGCAGTAATACTCGCATGCAAGTCCGTAATGTCCGCCGCAATTAGTTGAATATTTCGCTCTCTGCATTGAACGAAGAGTCAGTCTTGAAATAAGTGCCTCTTCGGGAGTGTCCGCTATACTTGATAAAAGCTTTTGGAGTTCTTTTGGATGAACTTCCTCTCCTTTCATTTTAAGTCCGTAGCCAAATCCTCTTATAAAGCTTGCCAGCTTATTAATCTTATCGCTCTCAGGCTTTTCGTGAACCCGGTATACAAACGGCATATCAAGGAAATAAAAATGTTCTGCCACCGTTTCATTGGCTATGAGCATGAAATCTTCAATAAGCTTTGTTGCAGCATTTCTTTCATATGGCTTAATATCAATCACATTGGATTTTTCATTCAGGCAAGTCAAAATCAATAGACCCTCTTAGCTTACGCCTATTTCTTAATATGTCGGCAAGCTCCTTCATTGTAAAAAACATATCGCACAAGTCTTCATAGCGTTTCATGACTTCTTCATCCTGCTTATCAATAATTGCATTTACTGCTGTATAAGTCATTCTGGCATTTGTGCAAATGACTGACTCGACGATTTCATGGTCAATGACATTTCCCTTTTTATCAATTGTCATAAGGCATGATAGTGCAAGCCTGTCCTGCTTTTCATTAAGAGAACAGATTCCGTTTGAAAGCTTGTGA
>SFNX01000149.1 GCA_004552595.1 Lachnospiraceae bacterium
ATATCCCTCTGCATATTTGTTAGTAAGCGGGCTTCCCATAGCTGCCATAACAGCCTTAGATACCCAGTTCTCTGAAGCAATAAGCTCGATGTGAGAGTTCTGTCTTTCCTGCTCTTTAACAATCGCCTCTGCTACTTCAGGGTCAACTGCTCTTACTTCGTCAAGTGAATACATAGTATTGTCCTCCGTTAGTTAAATAATTATTGTAAAAATCATTGCCGCTTTCGCGGACAAAAATAAATTCTGTGCATGTAACAGTGTACACACACAGAATCTATTATATAGAAATCATATGCAAAATTCAATAATATAGACTGTCACGTCATAGTGTAATTACTGAATTTTCTTTTTTCTTCTGAGTGTCATCCAGACACCGCTTAATGCTACTGAACCAAGCATTACGCCTACAGCTCCTGCTGCATTTGACGTATCTTCTGTTCTTGCACCAAGCACTCTCTTCTCGCCAAGAACGCCTCTTCTTGCACCAAGCACTCTACGTCTTGCACCAAGCACTGCCGCATCAGGACTTACCTCTCTTCTTGCGCCAAGCACTCCCTCTGTAGGAGTGTCAGGTGTCACCGGTGTCGGTGGAGTTATTGACGGCGGTGTTGTCGGCGGCGTCGTCGGTGGCGGGGTCGTCGGTGGTGTCGTCGGTGGTGGTGTCACCGGTGGCGTTGTTGGTGGTGGAGTAACTGGTGGTGGTGTCACCGGAGGCGTCTCCGGTGTCTTTGTTCCATACAGATACGTTGTCTTTTCACCGAACAACTTACTTACCTTAACTTTATTGATTTCTGTATCTTTACGCTTCCAAGCTTCTGTCGAAAGCTTCTTGTCGTTCCTCTTCGCTGATACAGAAGCCGCCTCGTACGAAGTCTTTTTATAAGATGCCTTAGGCGTTGAAGAATTAGTTGTAGCCTTAGCCTTTTCAACTACTGTTTCGAATGCGTTTTCGATGGTAGTAGTTGAATAAATCTCTTTTACAGCTGAATCTTTACTTTTTTCTAATTCTGTATCAAGTACACCGCTGTGCAGTTCAGAACCACCTTCAATACGTACATTATGTCCAATAAGTGTTCCAGATGAATTACCACCAGCCGTCGTAATATTAGTAAATGGAGCCAGTACTATTGATTTTAATTCTGTTACAAGTAAATCTCCAATTCCTTTTGCAATTACATATACGGTTTTTACAATCTGACCGCCACCATGAACATCCTTAATTGATTCTACTGACGCCGTTTTATCCGTAAGAATCTTATTTCCATTATAGTCAGTAGTCAATAACTCGCTAGCCTTATCAACAAGCTTAAATGTGATTCCATTTTTAACATATTCCTTAATATCATCAGTAAATTTATTAACAACACTATCCCATAAATCTTCGATTTCATCTTTAATTTCTTTAGAAGATTCCTGTGAAAGATCAGTCAGGGCAAATGAATATGTTGAATCAGTCTTATTATTGTTGGTTACATGTGCTGAAACGCTTACTTGTCCACCATTACCTTTATTGTCATTTATCACTCTCATAGAGACATTACAGTCTCCTGCAACCTTTTCAATTTTTGATTCAACATACTTCTCACTATTTGCGTCTGTAACTCCCCCGCTGGAAAGATTATTATCGACAAACTGATTTCCATGCAGAGACTGGCATACAATAATTCCACCATTAATGTGACCATTTACCCACATGTCATTAGTACTTATTGCGTTATATTTTGACAATTCTATTAACTTAGCAACATTACTTGAAACTGCAGTGTCACTAGCCGGTGTGTAAACATATACTCCTGATTCAAGCGTAATTGTATAAGTACCATCACCATTATCTTTAACATTATCTGAAGATTTTTTGTATGCATCCCTAAGAGATGCCATTACATCTTCTTCGGTTACCGGAATCTCATCACTCTTTGTTGGTTCCGACGTAAAGCTGTTAAAACCATAAGTTACCCCATCAATTACAATTATCTTATACTCGACATCATCAATAGTCTTAGTAGCTATCTGCTCTTCATTCTTCTCTGCTTCCTCAAGAGCCACTTTAATTTTATCAATTGTAGCTTTATCTTTTGTAGCATCAAGTATAATATCTTCTGATGTCTCAGCCGTATACTTGTATTCAACGCCTCCAACAGTTACTGTCTTAGTGCCATCTTCGTTAACTTCTACTGACTCAGCAGCCACCTTAATCTTATCAAGAAGTTCCTTATCCGATTTTTCGTCAACAGTAACTACATCAGTACCTGCTTCACTTAAGTAAGTATATGTAACGCCTTCGATGGTTACATATGTCTTACCATCTTTAACTTCTACATTGCCATTTTCATGTTCAACATCATATTTAATCTGCTCAAGGAGTTCTTCGTCTTTAACTTCTATTACTGCCGTTGTAACTTTATATGTATAAGACTTTCCTTCAACAGTAAGAACCTTTGTTTCGGTAACGCTATTGTCGTTATTTGTAACAGTCTTTTCAGCAGTCACATTTTCAGCTTCTGAATTAAGCTTATCCATGGTTTCCTGACCAGACTCTGAGCTAGAATCTACAGTCTCCGTCTTATACTCATACCATGTATCTCCAACCTTAATGTAATTATTTCCATTATCATCAGTATGAGTTTCCTTATCCTCTTTAAGAAGCTCTTTATTGATATTTTCAAGTACTTCTTTACTTGTTATATCAACTGGGACTGTGTTTGTAGTCTGAGTGTATTTGTACTCTGCATCACCAATTTTGATATATTTTCCTGTTTCGTCTTCTCTAATCTGATCTACCTGAGGATTTGCAATTGCTGCTTCAATAATAGCTATCACTGCCGGGTCTGTAACCTGTTCATCATATGAAGTAGTAATTGTTGTCTCGGTAGTAGTAATCGCAACTGAAACAGATGTAACAGTTGTCTGTACTACAGTGCTGCCCTCAGTTTTTTCTGATGAGACATTATCGTAATCTTTAATATCTGCTGCTGTTGTAGTCTTAATAGTTGTATTAACTTCTGTTTTAGTATTAGTAGTAGTATCCCCTTCTGTTGATTTGTCTGTTCCTTTAGAAAGCACTGTATCTGTTTCTGTTATTGATCCGTCGGCATTTACTACTACGTTGGAATCAGATTGTTTTGTTTCATCTATATCTACTGATTCACCTTCAACAGTTGCTTCGACAGTAATATCACCATTTGCGTCTGTAGTAACATCTGCTTTTCCTGTTATGCTTTCAGAACTGCTACTGTCACTACTGTCCTCATTAGAGCTAGATGTTTCAGCACTTCCACTAAGATTAACCGATTCTTGTGGCTTAGTTTCTGCTACCTGTTCACCCTCATTACCATCAACATCATCCGCATAAACGTCAGTAGCGCCAACGACCGGTGTCATTGCCATCATTGCTGCAAGACCAATTGAGATAGCCTTTAATACTGCTTTGCTCTTAAGTAAGTTTTTGTTCGCCATAATT
>SFNX01000007.1 GCA_004552595.1 Lachnospiraceae bacterium
CAGAACAGCTTTCCTTTAATCCAGGCCTTGAATTTATTTCCTGCTGTCATTTTATCAATTTTAAACGGTACTACCCCGCCAGGCGCAATAGTATCTACGTCCGAAACCTCCATAACCTGGTTAGAACCACAGTACGGGCATTCATTTGCAACTTCAAGTGCATCATATACTGTTGTAGCACCACATGATTTACAAGTTACTGTTTTCTGCTTTGTACCCCAGTCGAAATTGCCTGTAAACTGAGCGCTTTCAAAATCAAGTTCTTCTGCTTTTTTAGGTATACTGCCTTCTTCCTTAATTTCTTCTGTGTAATCACAATAAGGACAATGCAGCTTAGAAAGTGCCGGATCATAGTCCATTACACCGCCACACTGCGGACACTTCCTGTCAGTCTCCTTCATTGTTTTTGTCTTTTGAAGATTCATTACATCTTCATAACCTGCTTCTGTTCCCATTATAACTCCTTAATTCAATCGCTATCTGTTCATTAATATTTCAAATTCCTTTATTTCAGTAGGAATCATCGCATTATAATCATCGATTCTCTTTTTCATTGTCTGAATAAGCTTTTTATTCTTCTCAATCTGATTATTAACTACATTAATATACTCAGAATACAAATTGTTTTTAATAAGCTCTGCTCTTATATCCTTATTAAAGTAGCAGAATCTCATAAGTATGCTTCTTGAAACCCTGTTGAGTCTTATATTGCCTTCTGCTTCATTTGCAATGAGCTTTGAGTAATCCTCAACGAAGATGTCTTTAATGTTATGCCTGTATTTTGCATACTGCGCACTAACCTTCTCCTTCTGTTCCTGCGAAAGCTGGTGGTTCTTTTTAAATGTTGAGATGTAATTATAAAAATATGCGCACAACGATGGATCCGATATATCCTGCCATCGTGCGCCCTGCTCTCTTTTACAGAATTCCCATCTGTATTCACCGCAGCATTTAATGAGCTGAGGCTTAAGCTCTGAATTCAGGAACTTAGGGAAAAACATCCTTGATGGAGTCTGTCTGTTTCTTCCTTCGATTTCCTGCCACATCATAGGTCTTGAGCCTATTATTGGAAGCAATATAATATCCGGAAGTATTTCCTTCTGAATGCGGACGTTTTCAATGCCGACTTTTGGATTGGCATATGTATATTCGTGATTGAAAAGATTAATGTCAACATTGACGATTCCCTTCAACACTTTATCAACCTCATCATTCATTAAAACTGCTTTAAGAAGAGGCTTTTCAAGTGATGCCTCATTAAATATGGCAAGGAATCTTGTAGGTGATCCCGACACTCTTCTCATAATGGAAAAAGCGTTGTTCAGCTCATATTCAAGCTTCTTATGCCTGTCACATAACATAGGGCGAAGATCTGCTTCTTTTATCTCATGTGTTCTTACCATATCTCTTAACGACTGCTCATAATCAATCGACATATCGTTCATAGATGGCATTCGTTCACCTCTGTGCACAAGACATAACCATTCGAATAAGGAAATAGTATTCTCTTTTTCCATTTCCATGTACAATTCGGTAAGCTTACATATTGCTATTGCATTCTGCATTCCGGCAAGCTTTTCATCCATATATCCAAAGAGCAGAAACATCTGAATCTCAGGCGGAACTCCGTCAGCATCAAATACCTTAAATATACATTCCCTGTAGCAGTCAAAAAACAGAGAATTCAGCTTTTTACGAATGGTACGCTTTTTCTCATCATCCTTCTCAACCATATATGTATCGATAAGGTCTCTGTATTCTTTTATCTCATAATCACTGTAGCCTGAAAATTTTAATATCTTCTTTAAAGAATCTGTAACGATCTCTTTATAAAGCATTATATCCTGTTGTTCCAATTATTTATTCCTTTTATATACTAAACTTGAACCCCTCATGGCTATAATCACGCTTGTTCTAAGCATACTCCATAGAATCACAATGTAATAATAACACAAATTACATTTTATGGCACAAAAAAACACGACTAAAGTCGTGTTTTTTAAAATAATATTGTGAGCAGCTGATAGGGGAATCGAACCCCTGTTTCCGCCGTGAGAGGGCGGCGTCTTAACCGCTTGACCAATCAGCCGTACTTGCATATATTACACTAACAAAAGATAATATGCAAGTGTTTTTTAAAATTCCCCAAAATAATCATTAAGCGAAATCTGGTTAGATTCAGGAAGGTCTCCAAGAAGTCCGAGTTCATACATCTTATCGGTAATTGTCTTTGAAACCTTTGAGCGTTCCCTAAAGTCATCTCTTGAAATAAACGGACCTTCCTTGCAGGCGTTTGCTATGCCTTCTGCTGCCACAAGTCCCATTCCGTCAATACTACCTATATGCGGCATAATCTTTCCTTCAATAATAGTACACGACTTCGGATCGGCCCTAAAGATATCAAGCGGCAGAAATTCAAAGCCCCTTGCATACATCTCTTCAACTATTCTCATATCCTTAAGCTCGGCCTGTTCCTTAGGAGACAAAGAATCTTTGCGATTTCTTAAATCATCAAGATAATAGTGGAGTGTGTTAGCCCCACGGCACATTTTTTCATAATTGAACGCATCTGCACGTATACTGAAATATGCAGCATAATATGCAAGCGGATAATTTATCTTATAGTATGCAATTCGCCATCCCATCATTACATACGCAACGGCATGAGCCTTTGGGAACATATACTGGATTTTCTGGCACGACCATATGTACCAATCCGGTACACCGTGATTTATCATGTCTTCCTTATACTGATCCCATTTTTTGCAGCCGCCCTTTGCTACCTTTCCTTTACGGACATTTTCCATAATCTGGAAAGCATCACCCGGTTCAAGTCCCTTATTTATAAGGTATGTCATAATATCATCTCTCGTACAAATGGCAGTCGCAATTGTAGCCTTTCCCTCTTGCAACAGAGTCTGGGCATTTCCGAGCCATACGTCCGTACCATGAGAAAGTCCTGCAATACGAACAAGATCCGTAAATGCCTGTGGCTTAGCCTCAATAACCATTCCCATGGCAAAGTCTGTACCAAATTCCGGTATTCCAAGGCACCCAAGTTCGCAGCCCCCGATATCCTCAGGCTTAATCTTAAGAGCACTTGTGTCTTTAAACAGTGACATTACATCCTTATCATCAAGCGGAACCTTAGTCGGGTCTGTATTTGTAAGATCCTGAAGTCTCCTTATCATTGTCGGATCATCGTGTCCTAAAATATCAAGCTTTAATAGGTTATGGTCAATTGAATGATAATCAAAATGAGTAGTTATCATATCAGAATCTGCCTTGTCGGCAGGATGCTGAATCGGCGTAAAGCTATGTATTTCTTCACCGTGCGGCAATACGACAATACCACCCGGGTGCTGTGATGTTCCGGATTTAATATCTGTAAGACCTTTTGATATTCTTGCTATTTCTGAGTCGCGCTTTGAGACGCCTCTCTCATTATAGTATGCCCTCACATAACCGAATGCAGTCTTCTCGGCAACAGTAAGAATTGTACCTGCCTTAAATGTATGTCCCTCGCCGAAGATGACTTCTGTGTATTTGTGTGCTTTTGCCTGATACTCACCTGAAAAATTAAGGTCAATATCCGGTTCCTTATCTCCGTAGAATCCAAGGAACGTTTCAAAAGGAATGTCAAAGCCGTCCTTATTAAGCTTTTCGCCACAGTTTGGACACTCCTTATCAGGCATGTCGCATCCGCCGAGTCCTGCGAACTTTCTAACGTCTTCTGAAGTAAAATCAGAGTAATGACATTTTGAACAGTAATAGTGTGGCGGAAGCGGATTTACTTCTGTAATTCCTGCCATTGTCGCAACAAAAGAAGATCCGACAGAGCCTCTTGAACCAACAAGATAACCGTCTTCATTCGACTTATGAACAAGCTTCTGGGCGATAATATACATAACCGCGAAGCCGTTTGAAATAATTGAGTTAAGTTCCTTTTCAAGTCGTTTTCTGACAGGCTCAGGCAAATCATCGCCATATTTCTTTCTGGCCGTGTCGTAGCATATTTCCGTTAATGTCTTATCCGAATCTTCAATTACAGGAGGACATTTATCCGGTCTTACAGGCTCTATCTCTTCTATCATGTCGCATATTTTGTTGGAATTTGTGACTACAACCTCGTATGCCTTTTCTATTCCAAGATACTCAAATTCTTCAAGCATCTCATCTGTAGTACGTAAATACAAAGGTGCCTGGTAATCTGCATCTGAAAATTCGTTTGCTGTAACTATTCGTCTGTATATTTCATCCTCAGGATCAATAAAGTGTGAATCACATGTTGCAACGCAAGGCTTATTCAGCTCATCTGCAAGTGCAACAATTTTACGGTTTATATTTCTTAAATCTTCTAAACCGTTAATATTCTCTCTCTTTTCATCTCTAATCAGAAATTCATCATTGCCAAGCGGCTGAATTTCAAGATAATCATAAAACTCAGCAGTTTTTCTTATTTCATCCTCAGATCTTCCCTCAAGAATCTTCTCATAAAGCTCTCCTCTTTCACATGCAGAACCTACAATTATTCCTTCCCTGTACTTGATAAGCTCTGACTTAGGAATTCTTGGTCTCTGGTGGTAATACTTCATATTAGACATTGAGACAAGTCTGTACATATTAATTCTTCCAACCTCGTTTGCAGCAAGAAGAATAATATGGTTCATTCTTAATTTCCTGATTTTATTAATTCTTTCTTCATCAGAATTGCCAAATTCGTTGACTTCTTTTAGTGAACTGATTCCCTTTTGTGAAAACATCTCAACAAACTTAACAAACATCTCTGCAGTTGCATTTGCATCATCAACTGCTCTGTGATGGTTTTCAAGAGAAATCTTTAACTCCTTACAAATACTGTCAAGAGTGTATTTTCCCATCTTTGGAAGTAGAACTCTTGCCGCTGATAACGTATCAAGATATGAATACTCAGCCTCGATATGAAGCTTTTCAGCCTTATTCATAATAAAGCCCATATCAAAGCCGGCATTGTGTGCAACAAAAACTGAGCCCTTTGCAAATTCAAAAAACCTGGGAAGCACTTCCGAAATAAATGGTGCGTCCTTAACACAATCATCTGTAATTCCCGTAAGCTGCGTAATTCTATAAGGGATAGGCTCCTTAGGATTTACAAATTCAGAAAATCTTTCTGTTATTTTACCACCTGATACTTTTACGGCACCTATTTCGATAATGTTGTTATTTTCAGGCGAAAATCCGGTTGTCTCTATGTCAAAAACGACAAAATCATCTTTAAGTTCTTTATCCTTAGGATTAATGACAATGTCTGTCATATCATCGACAAGGTATCCCTCAAGACCGTAAATGATTTTAAAATCCGGATTGGATTCTTTTATTTTAGGAAGCGCATGAAATGCTTCTGTAAAGCCCTGTACTACTCCATGGTCTGTAATAGCAATTGCCTTATGTCCCCACTTTGCGGCACGCTTTATAACATCACCGGGAGAACATACCGCATCCATTTTGGAAAGCTTTGTATGGCAGTGAAGCTCAACTCGTTTTTCCTTTGCCTTATCTTCCCGATGGAATCTGAAATCCTTATACTTCTTAATACCTGTTACATTTGAAAGCGACACTTCCTTTGAATAATCATCAAACATGAATGTGCCTTCAACCGCAATAAAATTACCGGCTTTAAGGTTCTCCTTCAGTACGTTAGTTCTTGCATCGGCTTCACCTCTTGTGAACACCTTCATTGTCACTGTGTCTGTAAAATCCGAAATATCAACAAGGAAAATGCAGCCACCGCTCTTAGTATCTCTTGATTCAACATTTTCTATCCTGGCTCTTACAGCAAATCCGCCAAGCTCAGTACATGCCTCATATAACGGAGTAAATACACCATCGACACTCTTTCCATAAAATACGTCAGGATCATCAGGGACTTCAGGTTCTCTGTTCCTGTATCCTTCCCATCTTTTCTCTCTTGTTTTTGGTTCCTTTTGTTTTTTATCATTAAAGCTTTGTTTTGATGTATATGTACTCTTTTTTTCTAAAGAATTACTGTCAGACTTTTTCTCAGCCTTTGATTCTTCTGATGCTTCTGTGATCATCATCTCGTCATCATCAGATTTTTTCTCCTTTGAAAGCTTAAGACGATTTGTAATTTCTGATATTCTGTCATCAACTACTCTGTCAAGATAATCGTTGTAATTGAATGTCTTTTCTTCCTTTTCTTTATATGTTATGTTAACTCCTGCCTTAACACCAAGTCGCTCGGTAAATATTGCCTCTATTGTTCCTTTTATTTCCTTTTCAAAGCTTCTTGCAATGATGGTGTCATTTATTTCAATATTTATATCTTCATCATCTGCGCTAAATTTTGCATTTTTAATAAGGTGGTATATTATTTCATTATTATCCTTAAACTCATCAATAATGCTGTCCTTATATTCATTAAGAGTGCTTTTTACTGTATAAGCAGAAGAAAGGTTATATCTTTCTACAAATATAACCTCTACATCCTTCTTTTTAAGAATCTGTTTTTTTATTGCAAGACTTAGCTCATTAAGCTGCTTTCTTGTAATAATATGATTGCTCTTAATATAAATTTTTACTCTCTCGCCTGTCTTAGGTCCTGCCATTTTGAAGATAGTAACATCTTCAGTGACACTTACTAATTCCTGAGACAGTTCTAAAGACGAAAATACGTCACCAAACGACTTTTCCATTTATGCTCCCCAGTTATCAAGCTCGTATTTAAGAGTATTAAGCAGTTCGCTTTCAGGAACTTTTTTGATTATTTCACCCTTCTTAATCAATAGTCCCTCTTTTATTCCGCCGGCAATTCCTATATCTGCCTCTTTAGCTTCACCCGGGCCATTTACGACACAGCCCATGACAGCAACTTTAATATTAAGGTTATATCCCGTAACAAGCTTTTCAACCTCTGATGCAAGTGATATAAGATCTATATTTGTTCTTCCGCATGTAGGACATGAAACTACTTCTATTCCGCCTTCTCTTAGCTTAAGCGTTCTTAATATAAGCTTGGCAGAAATAATCTCTTCAACCGGGTCTCCTGTCAGTGACACTCTAATAGTATCTCCAATACCCTGTGAGAGAATAATACCAAGTCCGATTGATGACTTAATATTCCCCGACTTAACTGTACCTGACTCTGTTATGCCTACATGAAGCGGGTATTTGCATTTTGGTGCAATTAATTCATGTGCCTTAACACACATCATCACATCTGATGACTTAATAGATACAACAATGTTGTCATATCCTGCTTCTTCAATCATTCTGACCTTATCAAGCGCAGACTCTACTATACCTTCTGCTGTTACACCACCGTACTTCTCAACAAGCTCTTTTTCAAGAGAGCCGCTGTTAACACCAACTCTTATCGGAATATTCTTAGCTTTTGCCGCATTAACTACTGCTTTAAGGTTGTCTTCTCCACCGATATTACCGGGATTTATCCTTATTTTGTCAGCTCCGTTTTCAATAGCCAGAATCGCCATTTTATAATCAAAATGTATATCTGCAACAAGCGGAATATGAATCTGCTTCTTGATTTCTCTAATTGCCTTTGCCGCATCTTCATTCGGAACAGTGCATCTTATTATCTCGCATCCCGCCTCTTCAAGCTTTAGAATCTGCTTAACTGTCGATTCTACATCTTCTGTCTTAGTATTCGTCATTGACTGAATAAGAATCGGATTACCGCCACCAATTACTCTGTCACCAATCTTAATTACTTTAGTGTTGTCTCTTAACATATTAATAATCACTTTCTCTATATATTGTGGTGATTCATTCATTTACCCACATCATCAATTCTATCCTTTGTTCTTCTTTGTGTCAACGAACCGATAGAGCGCGAATATCAAAACCGGGAGTGCAAAAACCGAGCATATTGCAAGTATTTTTAGGCTTCCATATCTGTCAAAAAAAGATTCACGAATTTTTGTATCATTTTTTGTTAAAGTTTTTATGTCGGTGTCATCAATTGTCACTTTAAAAGGATTATCAGACAGGGCACACTGCATTTTCACAACTTCTTTTATTTCGTTTCCTGCATAATCTGCTGCCACTACGGAAATATCATAATCACCATAGTCGTTAGCCTTAATGCTGACTTCCTTTTTATCATCAATACTCATCTCCTCACCATTTACGCATACCGACTTAAAGAAATCATTGTCATCAAACAAAGTCAGCTTAACTACCTCGTCTTTTTTGACATTTCCTCCGTTCTCAATTCCATGCACAATAACCTTTGGCATAGTATTATCAACAATAAATGCTGATACCTTTTCAGAAGTGTTTCCCGCTTCGTCTTCAGCCACTATCTGCAGAATGTATTTTCCATCCTTTTTTAGCTCAACAGAGCTTACTTCCTTAGAATTAAGATAAGCCTTATACTTAACCTTTGTTGCATCTTGAATGTAATCCTTCATGTTTTCAGGCAAAGTAAAATACTTAAGATATTTTTCATTAAATGCATCGATATATGCAATAACAGGCGGTTCTTCATCTACAATAAACGAAACTGTTTTTTCACTTGTATTTAAAGCCTTATCAACAAGCGTAACCTTAAGAGTAAATTCACCCTCTGATGTTACTTCGATTGGGAATACAGCTTCCCGTCCTACTGATACGACATTTTCCCGTTTTTCTTCCCGGTAGTTTCCGTCACTACCCTTTTTATAAAGCACAGCGCATATATCATATTCAGAAGTATCATCATATGTGGCTATGTTAAATGTAGGTCTTTTACTGCATACTGTAGTTTTCCCTTCATCAACATTTGTAAAGTCACTCTCACTTCCACTTCCTGCATTGATTTCTATTAATGGAGCAGTCCTGTCTATTACAAATCTGCATGAAGTATTTGCTTCTCTGTTAACTGCATCCTTTGCTGTAAGCGTAACTGTATAGCTTCCGTCCTTTGAGAACGTGTATACGTTTCTGTTTGTCTTTGCACCTATTACAAAAGGCGAAACGTCAAGCTTTCTCTCACCCGACTTATCCTTAAGAACCGCCTCAACATTAGCATTAACACCTTCAAAAAACAGTTCCTTTACAGTTGCATATATGCTTACAGGTGCATTATAAATATTATCATTTATTACATTGTCAATTGCGACTTTAGGTGCACCCTTGTCAATACCAAAGCTTATCCTTATTGTCTCTGAATAGTTACCGCTTTCATCGTAGGAAAAAGTGACAATATCATATACACCTTCTTCAGTATACGTTCTCTCAAGAATGGCTTCACTTTCATATCCACCCGTAAGGTCTTCAAGACATTTTGTAGTACCTGTTCCGTCAGAATATAAGCATTTAAAGAACACATTCTGCTTTGAACAGTTTTCTTTACTTACAACCATCACCTTACAATCGCCTGACATAATTAAGCCATCTTTTAATGTCTCACCTGCAGATATTCCTGATAATGATATTTCAGGTGGATCTGAATCTATTTCATAGTTCATCATATACTCATTTTTATTCCCGGCAAGATCGGTTGCTATTAGCTTTAATTCATCGGTTTTACTATTTTCCTTAAACAATGAAACATCATATTCATATTCGACCATACGTGTATCAATGTTCATTGATACACTGTCTATTACTTTTTCGTTTCTTATAAGCTCAATACATTTTATTCCTGTTGAATCACTTACCTTAAAACTTGCAACACTTCCCTGACTTGTTGCTGTAGAATAATCATTTGTATCAGTTCGTACTATTTCAGGAACTGTTTTATCAAATGTAAACTGATACGGCGATGATAGATACGTTATGTTAATCATTTTCTTTATCAAGCCATCAATTAGTATCTTATATGATTTTACACATTCAAATTTAAGAGCTACTAAATTAGTCGTATCGCCTTCATTAGGAGATAATACTATACTTAAGTCAGTCATTTCCTCATATGCAGAAAAGCTACTGCCATTCCACGTTGCTTTTCCATAATATATATCCTTAATTACTTCCGGTTCCTTTCCCGGATTTTCATTTTTTATTTCTTCGATAATCAGACTAACATCTTCTTCAATATCATTGATATTTTCAGGAAAGCTTACACTAATTGTGCTGTTCAGATAATAGATATTCTCGTCATTAATATTTAAAGCATTATCGCTACATAAAATGCTCATATTAAGACTTCTTATTTGTGAACCATCTGTTTCATCTGCAAATGCCGTAACAGTAAATACAAAAATACAAAACAGATTAGTGATCAGTATAATAAACAGTATTTCCCAATATTCCTTTATTTTATTCACCTTTTCTTTCCCCCAGTCTTTCCAACTACTATTTCCTTAGTAATGAATTCCTTGGCGATTTCTCTCTTTTTTTCGCCTTTAAACTTAGTCATTATTGAAATCTTTTCATTTTCATAAATATGTGCAAAAAGTGGACCAAACCTTACATACAGGGTATCGTATTTATTAAGAAGCTCATAAAAACATAACGACCTTTCAGAATTGCTAAGTGATACAAATAAGAGTGCTACAGGTACTTTTATTCCCTCTTCGTTACTAAGCATTGTGTATTCCGTGTCTTTCTTTACAAATACAATTACTCCAAAGAAAAGAATAATTGCTAAAATAACCAACAGTAATAAAAGTCCCACAAATATAAGCACAAGCGATACAATGGATTTTTCTTTTGTCTCAGGATTATAGGCATCCGCTTCGTCAGAGTTTTCGTTAGTATACGCATTAGCCTCATCTCCTTCCTCAATTGTCTTCAAATCTATCGTTGCCTTTTTTGCTTCTGCTGCCTTTGTCTCCTCCTTTTTTGTTTCTCTCATTGAAATAATATATTCTTCTGAATTTTTTCTGATTCGTTCAAATACGTCTTCTTTATCGTTATCCGTTAATTCTTTTGCTTTTAATGAAGTGTTTTTCGAGTTGTTATTTTTGCTGTTTTTTCCTGACGTATTTTTATCATTTGTCTTCTTTGATTGTTCTACTGTAGTAATTGTGTCGTTTACGAGTTTATCTGTGCTTACAAATTCTTTACCATCTTCTTTAACTTTATCAAATGTTCCTGCTCCGGTATTACCTGTGCCTGTATCTCCTTTATTTCCTGTATTACCTCCTGTTCCTGAACTATTTCCGGTATTTCCTGTGTTGCCACCTGTATTAGTGCCGTTCCCTGAGTTTCCTTTTCCTGTATCAGTTCCTAAGTCTTTAATTCCTTCATCTGTTGAAGGCATTTTCGGATTGGCTTTTTCAATATCTATAGCGTCAACTGATATATCCTTCCTAGTAATATTCCCCGTTTTATCCTTAACTACTACTGTAATGATTCCCGGTGTTGTAATTGCCTTTGTACTGTTAGCTTCATAAGTGTTGCCTCCGTCATATGAATAAGGATTATCGCTAAGTCCCACGTTATCTGATGCTTTTACTTCTAAAATTACTGATTTTGAACCGGTATCAATTTTCTTACTGACTTCAACAACCGGTGGGTCAGTATCAATAACATTTATCGTAGAAAAGAACGGTGTGTCCGATTCAGATGTGCCCGCCGGCAATTGTCCGTCTGCATCATACACTAATGCACCAATCTGTGCGCCATCAAAGCTTTGAGGGATATTTGAAAGTACAAGGCCTTTATTAAAAACACCTCTTGCAATAAGCCCGCCTCTGTTTGCTCCTTCATTTAGCAGGGCAAAGCTGCTCTCTCCCTTATACTTAACCACCCATCTTACATTACTTGTATATTTGTTAAAGTCATATGTTATCGTTGTTGACGAAAGTGGCTTTACGTCAATACTCCCCGGAATGTTTGTTGCTGCACCTCGGTAATCTACAATTTTAATATCACCTATATATGCTGCCGGAGAAAAGTTCCTGCCACAATGTGGGCAGATTGGATGTTCACCTTTACAGACGACTTTAATTCTTCCGTTAGAAGATCTCTTATTCGTTACATCTATAAAAGATTTATTAAATGTAGTATTACATTCCCCATCTATTATAGTGTGTATGATATCACGACTCGACCAGATATCATTGACAAAAATATCGAAAACATTATCAATGGCTTTTAATTCTGCACCGGCACAACACGGTTTTCTAAAAAACGTGTATGAAACCTGTACTTCATCAGCTCTGGACATATCCGCTGTCACTGTTCTATAGTCCGTTCCATAAATTGTTATTCCTCCCTGAAATATTCTGACAAGATTCCTGTTTTCATCTATATATGTCTCGCTGACATTGTTGTTAATAGCCGCATATGTACTTTCATAAGATACAAATGTTGCAGTAACAGCCATAATAAAGCATATCAAATATTTAATTAATCTTTTCATTTCTTAAATTATCCTCCTGAATTAGTTTTCTACTTCTGCTTTCATAAGATCTGCCATTTTCTCTTCATTTCCGTCAAATGAACTCATTTTGTTGCAGACCGTTATATATCCATTGACTTCCGGAAATTTATCTGTGCTTAACCTGCTAAAATAAACCTTTGCTCTCGCATAATCCTTTTCCGTGTAAAAATAATATCTTGCAACTTCGTATGAATACTTTTCATCACTCTCTTTATCAAGGAAGTTTCCGTCGATATATCCACATATTATTCTTATGGCTTCTCTTGAATATTCACCATTTTCCATATTTTCAGATACTTTTTTTATCATTTCCGTTCTGTATTCTTCCTTAAGCTGCCTATTATTTTTTTCATATGCGAAGAATACAAGAAAAATAAAAAGAATACTTACAATACACGTAATTACAGCAACAGGCAAAGCCCCCTTTTCCCTTCTTTTCCTTCTGTTAAGATATTCTTTTATCTGATTTATTGAAGGTCTTGATTCCATATCTTCTCTTATACATAAAAGAATTAACTGCTTAATACTTTTACCTATTCTCATTGAATTGATTTTCTTTCTCTGGATGCTTAAATCCGAATCGGGCTTTTTCCCTGTAAGCATTTCATAAAGAGTCATACCAAGTGCAAATATATCGCTCTTTTCCGAAAGTCTGGCACCTTCAATGTATTGTTCGGGTGGAGAATATCCAATGCTTCCGATACTTTTACTTTTAAGAAGTATGCTTCCGGCAATTCCAAAATCAATTAATCGAATACTTCCGTCAGGTCTTATCATTATGTTCGCCGGCTTCATATCAAGATATAAAATTGGATTATCACGTGTATGAAGGTATTCAAGCGCATACAAAAGCTCCTTAAAATAACTTAATGCCACTTCAACGGGTAATGCGCCATTTGTCTTAAGATATGATGATAATGTCTGTCCCTCAATATAATCTGTTACGATGCATATTTTGCCATCTTCTATAAATGCATCGGATATCCCGGGGAACATGTAATAGTCAAGCGACTTTAAAAGCTCAATTTCGGGATTGGATATTGAACCGTCGCTTGATAAATTTGAATAAAATAATGTGCTCTCTGAAAGCTTTTTTACAGCCCACTTTTTATTAATGTTTTTGTCAACACAAAGATAAACACTGGACATTCCGCCTGTGCCAATCTTTTTAATTATTTTGTATCTCTTGGAAAAATACGCAGAATTATACAAGGTAAATCCTTTCTGCGTTCTCCTGTTCCTCCCTGGAAAATTAGCGAAACCGCTATGAATTGATAATGTGTGTGTGAATACTATAATTTATTAACTATACAAAGTCAATACAAAAAATAAAAATCGGGATAAAAATTTATCCCGATTTATGTAAACTAAAATTCCCAACAATAATATAACCTTAATATTACCGGACAATTCTCATAATGTCGTTATAAAGAACAAATACCATAAGAAGCATCAAAAGTGCCATTCCGACAAAATTTATAGCTCCCTCAACGTTTTTATTGACAGGCTTTTTCGTCACCGCTTCAATAATTAAGAATATAAGCTTGCCGCCATCAAGTGCCGGAAACGGAAGCAGATTCATAACTCCTAAGTTTGCAGAAATAAGAATCAAAAGATCCATTAACGAAAGCAATACTGCCTTAAATCCATATTCTGACGCCTCATCATAAACATCAGAAACAGTCTGTGTGATACCAACAGGGCCGGAAAGTTCATTAACTGATATGATACCGGTAAACAGCATCTTGAGACTTGATAAGGTAATCTTCACCCAGTACCTGACATTTAAGAAGCTATACTTAATTATCTGAAGAGGCGAAGGATTCTCAACCCATTCCCCAAACGAAATACCCATCATCATTCTGCCGTATTCTTCGCTGTACTCAGGTGTAACAACTATATCAAGCGTCTTTCCATCACGATTAATTTTAAGTGATAACGGCTCACCATTATTGTACATTGTTGCAAAGGTCACCTCGTTGTAGAAATACACTTTACTACCGTCAACCTTAACAATTTCATCGCCCGCCATAAGGCCTGCGCTCTCAGCAGGGCTGCCTTTTGACACCTCTGTAATGGCTGTGTTTGAGTATCCGACAGAGCCGATTACAAAAAGCGAAAATACAAATGCAAGAATAAAATTAAATATCGGACCTGCAAGAATTGTTGCCATTCTTGAATAAACGCTTGCATTTAGATATGAACATTCCTCAGGCTTATCAATATCCTCTTCGTCCATAAACACACAGGCGCCGCCAAACGGAATAAGCTTAAGTGAATACACCGTATTCCCTTTCTTTTTAGAGATGATGTTCGGTCCGATACCTACGAAAAACTCCTTTACTTCGATTCCGTTAGCCCTCGCAATTATGTAATGCCCAAATTCATGAACTACAATAATCAGGCAAATAATAAAAAGTGAAAGTAATATTTTAAATACTGACATAAACTATCCCTTATTAAAGCTCTTTCTTATAAACTCTCTCGTATCCCTCTCGACACTTAATACTGTATCGATGTCAGGATTACTTATAATCGTATGACGGTTCATTGATTCCTCGATGATTCGATATATATCAAGAAATCCTATCTTTTTATTCAAAAACATCGCTACGGCTTCTTCATTTGACGCATTGAACACTGTTGGCATACTGCCGCCAAATTCAGCTGCCTCCATTGCAAATTTAAGCCCCTTAAATGTATCCATATCAGGCTTTTCAAAAGTTAATGATTTCATCTCAAAAAAGTCAAGCTTTTTAGCATCAAGAAATCTTCTGTCAGGATAAAACAGTGCATACTGAATAGGAAGTCTCATATCAGGACATCCAAGCTGTGCAATAACTGCTGTATCCTCGTATTCAACCATTGAATGAATGACACTTTGCGGATGTACCACTACTTGAATCATGGAGACATCAACATCAAAAAGCCAAGCTGCTTCCATAACTTCAAGGCCTTTATTTACAAGAGTTGCTGAATCAACTGTGATCTTTTGTCCCATTGCCCAGTTTGGATGCTTAAGTGCATCTTCCAAAGTGACGTTTTTAAGTTCCTCATAAGACTTACCCCTAAAAGGTCCTCCGGATGCAGTAAGAAGAATTTTAGAAATTCTCTTTCTGTTTTCTCCGTTCATTGACTGGAATATTGCACTGTGTTCCGAATCAACAGGAAGAAGCGATACCTTATGTTCCTTAATCAGAGGCATTATTATATGTCCTGCTGTTACGAGTGTTTCTTTGTTCGCAAGGGCAATGTTTTTGCCTGCCTTAATTGCTGCAATTGTCGGCTTGATTCCTATCATACCAACCATTGATGTCACAACTGTGTCCACATCGTCAAATGTAGCCGCTTCAATCATTCCATCCATACCCGATAGAACTTTTACACCGGTGTCTGCTATTTTTATTTTAAGCTCATTTGCCTTTTCTGCATTGTATAAAACCGCGATTTCAGGCTTAAACTCACGTATCTGTTTTTCTATTAATTCAACGTTAGAGCCTGCAGCAAGCACTTTAATTTTAAGCTCGTCAGTATTATTTCTCACAATATCAAGTGTCTGTGTTCCTATTGAACCTGTCGAGCCAAGAACTGCTATATTTTTCATTGTATCTCCTAATCAAAGTATAATAAGCGAAAGCACGTAAACGATAGGTGCAACAAATATTACACTGTCAAATCTGTCAAGTATTCCGCCGTGTCCCGGTATTAAATTGCCATAATCCTTAATGTCGTTGTTACGCTTAATTGCAGATGCGAATAAATCTCCGACCTGTGAAAAGCAGGCACCAACAAGGCAGATTATCATATACTCTGTTGCATAATTATTACCTGAAAAAAGCTTATGCTGAACAAAATATCCGAATATAAAGGCTACAATAACTGAGCCGACTACACCACCGATTGCACCTTCAACTGACTTTTTAGGTGACAGTACAGGTGCCATTTTATGCTTTCCGAAATTGCAACCGACAAGATAAGCACATGTATCACATATCCATGAGCTTATGAATATAAGCCAGAAAAGGTACTTTCCGCCGTTAAGACATCTGATTAAAAAAATTGATGTTACAAATAACGGTGTATAAAGTGCCCCGACTATTGCATATGATACCTGCTTAAAATCAAAGCGTTTAAATGTAAACACATAAATTAACGCCATCACAGTAATAACCGCAAATACATATAACGCCGATGCCGACAGATAGCTTAATGTATTAACAAGACCTATCATATCCGTGATTTCAATATAACCGGACAATGAATCGGGAAATGCATTTTTCATTGCAAAAGACCTTGCAGAAATAAGCGGTGCAAACGTTCCTGACATCAAAAAATAAATAATGCACATTACCATTCCTGCAATAGCAAGCATATTATCCTTTTTATCTTTAGCGTTTTTGTCATATAAGCCTACTGCCATATATAGTTCTTTCATTCCAACAAAAGCAACTACAACACAAAAAATCAGTATTGCAAAGCCTCCAACAAGCCCTGCTAAAAGCAGAATTGCAACTAAAATGACCGAGCTTATGACTCTTGTAACAAAATCTTTATTCTTCATCTACTTTACCAAATCTTCTCTTCCTTAAGTTAAAGCTTTCAATTGCCTTTGTAAGCTCTTCCTTAGTAAAATCAGGCCAGTGTACATTTGCAAAATAAAATTCGGAATATGCAAGCTGCCACAAAAGGAAATTAGATAATCTCTGCTCTCCGGACGTTCTTATCAGAAGATCCGGATCAGGAATTCCCTTTGTATCAAGGTAGCTCTCAAATAGTTCCTTAGTAACAGGTCCCTTTTCGATAACGCCTGTTTCCATATCTTTAAATATTTTATTCATTGCTCTTAACATTTCATCCTGGCTTCCATAGTTAAGCGCAATGTTGAATTTAAGTCCTGTATTGACTTTAGTATGCTCTTCAAGTTCTGCAATCGATTTAATCAAATCATCATCAAGACGGGAAACATCACCGATTATGCGCACACGCATATTATTTTTGTCGGCTGTCTTAATACATGTCTTTAAATAATTACGAAGCAGGGACATAAGTGCATCAACCTCATCCTTAGGTCTTTCCCAGTTCTCTGTCGAAAAAGCATATACCGTAAGATATTCAATACCCATTTTATACGCTTCTTCACAAATGATTTCAACGTTTTTCGCACCCTGCTTGTGACCAAGGTTTCTAGGCATTCCTTTTGCCTTAGCCCATCTTCCGTTTCCGTCAAGAATTATTGCAACATGTTTTGGAATATTCATAGTCTCTTCTCTCAATAAACAAACGTCACCCGATTTCTCGGATGACGTAAAATTTTATACTGTTAAAATGTCCTTTGACTTTGCATCAACCATATCGTCTACTGTCTTAATAAACTTATCAGTTAATTTCTGCAGTTCATCCTCGAGCTGTTTGATTTCATCCTCTGAAATGTCTTCACTCTTTGCAAGCTTCTTGAAAGCATCATTTCCGTCTCTTCTGATATTTCTAATTGCAACCTTATCGGCTTCACCCTTCTTCTTAACATCCTTAACGAGTTCCTTACGTCTCTCTTCTGTAAGCTCAGGGAATACAAGTCTTATTACCTGTCCGTCGTTAGTAGGATTGATTCCGATATCAGACATCTGGATTGCCTTCTCGATTTCCTTAAGAAGCGACTTTTCCCAAGGCTGAATAACGATAATTCTAGGCTCAGGAATCGAGATGTTACCAACCTGCTGAACAGGTGTAGGTGTTCCGTAATAATCAACCTTAATTCTGTCAAGAACATGTGGGTTAGCTCTTCCTGCTCTTATTGTGGCAAACTCTGACTCTAAGTGGTCAATAGTCTTCTGCATTTTATCGTTATATTCTTTAATCTGTTCTTTCATACCGTTCTCCTGTATTAATGTATTATACTGTAACCTTAGTTCCGTTGAATTTACCGTTGATAGTATTCACAATGCTGTTCTCTTCATTTAGCGAGAATACATACATCGGCATTTTGTTTTCCATTGCAAGAATCGACGCTGTCAGATCAACTACCTGTAGCTTCTTGTCTATTACCTCCTCAATGGAGATTTCGTCGTATTTAACAGCATTCTTATCAATCTTAGGATCTGCCGAATATACTCCGTCAATTGCCTTGGCAAGCAAAATTGCATCCGCATCAACTTCAATCGCCCTTAACAAAACGCCTGTATCGGTTGAAAAGTAAGGATGACCCGTTCCGCCTGCAAAGAATACTACCATTCCCTTTTCAAAATACTTATTGGCTCTGTCTTTTGAAAAAAGCTTTGTAAATGAACCGCACTCGAAAGGAGTAAGAATATTTGTCTTCATTCCTACAGATCTGAATATTTCAGATACGTAAATACAGTTCATAACCGTTGCAAGCATTCCAATCTGGTCTGCCTTAGTACGATCGATATTCTCAGAGCTTCTGCCTCTCCAGAAATTGCCACCGCCAATGACAATTCCTACTTCAGTTCCAAGTTCAACGATTTTTTTAACCTGAAGTGCAACACCTCTGACAGTCTCTTCGTCAAATCCGGTCTTCTTCTCTCCTGCAAGTGCTTCACCGCTAAGCTTAAGTAATACACGTTTCATAAAGATATCTCCTAAATGGATTATTATTTTGTAGTCTTAGCCTTACTAACCGGCTTTTCAGCCTTGTCATCACCAAAGAAGCTCTTAGGTGAGATATCACCATAACACTGTGAGCAAAGACCCTCGATTGTAGCACCGTTGTTAATCTGGATTGACTTAGACTTAATGTTACCCATTATAATTGCTGTTGCATCAAGGATAACAGGTCCCTGTACATCAATATCACCCTTAACAGCGCCTGCGATAACAGCAGCTGTAGCTGTGATGTTGCCTCTTACTACTGTACTTGGTCCTACTTTAACAGAACCGTTACACTTAATGCTTCCGACAATCTTGGCACCGTCTGCAAATACTTCTTCAGCTGTTGAGTTACCTGTAATTTCTCCAGTAACTTCAAGTCTGCCTTCAATTGAGATATTACCGTTAACAATACCCTGTACATCAAGCGAACCTTCAGATGTAATATCACCTGTAACATTCATTCCCTTGATTACAACACCTACTTCCATAGCCTTGATATTCTTAACTGTATTAATAGGAGCTTCCTTAATTACTTCAGGTTCACCAAAAATCGGAGCTGCTGTAACTTTCTGTTCTTCAGGTACTGAAGGTTCCGGAGCAAATACCGGTTCAACAGTTGAAACGCTCTCGCTAACCTGTGGTGAGACCTGTGCCTGCTCAAATACAGGAGCCGGCTCTGTCTTAATAATTTCCTCTGCCTTAGGAGTGTCTACTTCCGTCTTAACCTCATCGATATTTTTAAGCATATCAGCAAGCTCATCAGGATTAAAACCTGTATCCGGTTCTTCTACTACATTCGCTTCCTCTTCAGGAGTAGCTGACGTGTTGTCTTCCGGCATAAGCTCGTTAACTGCCTGTGATAAATCCTCTTTAAAATCTTTGAAAAAACTCATTTCAAACCTCCGTATATTAACTATAGTTACTCTGTCAGTTCACTTGTATGATGAATCTGCTCTGAATTCTCATCGAGTGGAAGTATTTCAACTCCGATACTCTGAAAATAATCAATGATGTCAGGAAGAGCTTCAACCGTAGTAGCCTTTTCAGGAAGGTCATGCATTAAAATTACCGCATTTTCATATGCTAATGCCCCCTGAGTGCATCTTCTGACTATTTCTTCTTTTGGAAGTCCGTAAGTGGACGAAGCATCTCCGCTTACAACATTCCAGTCGAAATATTTAATATCCCGTTTATTTAATTCTTCGGCAAGCACATTAATATCTGTCCTTGAAACAGTATTCGAGCTTCCGCCCGGGAATCTGTAAAGCTTACTCATAATTCCTGTCTGTTCATAAATCAGGAGCTGAATCTTCTCTACATCATATACAAAGGAATCCGTATCCTTATATATTTCATCGTATTTATGTGTGTAGGAATGCATTCCGATTGAATGTCCTTCATCTACTATTCTCTTATACATAGGAGTAGTAGTATCTGAAAGCCTTCCTACTACGAAAAACGTTGCTTTAACGTTCTTCTCTTTTAATATGTCAAGAATCTTTGAGGTATTGGAGCTTGGCCCGTCATCAAATGTAAGATATACTCTCTTAAGTGCTATCTCTTCATTTTCAGTAGGTGCATTCGTTTTCTCATCAGGTGATTCGGACGCCTCATCCAAACTGTATAACGTATCAATTTCAGGCTCTGTTGCTGTTTCATCAACAACCTCTATACTCTCTGTATTCTCTTTTTCAATTTTCTCAATACTGATTGTCTCACTGTCTGTTCCTGTAGGAAGCGGATTAGACTTCTTAGGCTCATAGAGCTTAGTCGATTCCGTTATGACATTAACACGCTCCTTAGCATATGAGAGCTCTGTTATCTGCTTCTCAAGCTTATTAAGCTTTGCAAACAGAATAATGCATAATACAGACGGAAAAAGAATTGCAATCACAATCAGTGCTATTATTACCCTTTTTATTCTGCGTACTCTGGCACTTCTATCTATACTCCCCGTACCTAGAGTCTTATTCACTTTTATTTCCTTTCCACATTAAAATATTCTCCACGATATAATAACACAAACTATGTAAAGATTCTATGTATTTTTATCAATACATATGTTATTTATAGCGTATTTTGGGGCTTTATGTTATGTCTACCATATTCACATTATCTTGACTTTGTTAGCATTTACAGATAAAATTTACTACGTAGTATTGTAATATTTTATAAAAAGGAGTGAACTTACTTGGATCCCACTGGAGCGATACAAATCTTATCATTACTAATACTGCTTTTGCTTTCCGGATACTTTTCATCTGCGGAGACAGCATATACGGCAGCTAACGAATTAGGTCTTAAGGAAGAAGCAGAGAACGGCAAAAAGCAGGCCGTAATAGCTCTTAAGCTTCTTGACAACAAATCAAAGCTCTTAAGCGCAATTTTAATTTTTAACAATATAGTTAACCTGTCAGCATCTGCACTTACTACTACTATAGCTATGAAATATCTTGGTAGTGCCTACATTGCACTTGCGACCGGTATTCTTACTTTCATTCTTCTGATTGTCGGAGAAATTACCCCTAAAACAATTGCAACAGTAAAAAGTGAAACAATTGCATTAAAATATGCATCGGTTCTCTATCTTGTTGTTAAATTGCTAACTCCTGTTATTTTTATAGTAGACAAGTTTTCAAGGGCATTTCTTAAACTGTTTAACGTTGATCCTGATGCAGCACGAGAAGCAATGACTGAGTACGAGCTTCGTTCAATTGTTGCAGCCTCACATGAAGACGGTGTAATTGAAACAGAAGAACGTCAGATGATTGACAACGTGGTTGATTTTGGAGACTCATGTGCTAAGGATGTTATGATTCCACGTGTCGAAATGTGTTCAGTAAGTATTGAGTCTACATTTAACGAACTTAAGGAAGTGTTCTTTGACAAGAAATACACACGTATTCCTGTATATGATGAAACTCCTGATAACATAGTCGGAGTCCTCAATATGAAGGATCTTCTCTTCTATCAGAACTATGATGGCTTCAACATACGTTCAATAATGCGTGAGCCAAACTTTACTTTCGAATATAAAAAGACTTCTGACCTCCTTATGGAGATGAGAGAAAATACAATCCCTATGATTTTTGTACTTGATGAATACGGTGCAACAGTCGGACTTGTAACGCTTGAAGATCTGTTAGAGGAAATCGTCGGTGAAATCAGAGATGAATACGATGAGGACGAAGACGACTTAATTAAAGAAACCGGCGAAAACGAATATCTTCTTGACGGAACACTTAAGCTTGATGACATAAATAATGCCTTAGGCACTACTCTTTCATCCGAAGAATATGATTCGATAGGCGGTCTTATTATCGAGAAACTCGATCACATACCTGAGGTTAACGAATCCGTCGAACTGAAAGAGGAGCACATAAGGCTTACAGTCAATCAGATGGATAAAACCCATATTGAGTCGGTAATTATGCAGATACTTCCTTATTCATCTGCAGAAGCTTCTGAGTCAGAGGAGGTTTCTTCCGAAGCCGAACCTTCATGATATTGTAAATCCACATAATCATTACCCGGGTATTCATCTTCGCTATCGGAGATGAATACCTTATTTTTTTCTTTTCCGTAAAATGCGACCTTAGAATCAGTCGTTGAATAAATAAGCTTTTCTCCGGAAAACGATGTACACGTAGAAGGCTTTGTATCGATAAATGACTTAACATCCTTTGCAAAGGCATTTATCTCACTGTCAGGCTTAAATTTAGAATGAATATCCTTAAGCTTATTTATCGACAGTCTTTCAGGTTCTTTCTTTTCATTAACAGCCTTTGCGATTTCTTCCGAATATGTATGATTTATGTAAAAGAATTCATCCGAAAGCTTCGAGTTGTAGATAAAATGCTTAAATGCATCGGAATACAAATTATACAATTCCTCGTTACCTGCTTCAAAGGCGTAAAACGAAGGAATAAGCCACTCTGTCACTTCTCCTTTATCTACACTTAATTCAGATACATATCCTAATGTATTGGCAATTACCGGTACGTAGAAATCCATGTAGATTGTATTGTTCTGTCTTGAAGTTGCCTGGTAATGATAAATGTATGCCTCGCATTCTGCCTGCATAGCGGCATATACCGTATCTTCTCCGATTTTTGCGTAATCACCTATATCACCTAACAGTTCCTTAGTGTGATTATCTGATATTTCCTGAATTTTAGTTGAAACCAAAGGATCAAATTCTTCCTTATCAATCAACTTAAATCCCTTAATATCTGTATAGCTTTGCTTTATTATCGCGTCAATATAGCCCTTCGCACCCGAATATGTCAAAAACTGCATATAGTCTTCAACATCTCTTTCGTTGCTTCTTGTCTGTCCTTTATAGTCAGACTTTCTGTACCAGTAATGCTGTGGCGACATAAACGTAAACTGAACATTTCCGTCTTCGTTGCCAACTATGTATGTAAGGCTTTCAGGATATCTTGACGAGTAAACGTCGTAGTTGATTCCCGAATTTTTCTCAACAAAATCTTCAGGATAAATTGTTGAAAACATCTCATTACCGACAGCATCGCTTACAATTCCGATATTATAATACTTGCCGTTGGCATCTTTGATTTCGCGGTCCGGTTCGCTCTCATTTGAATCAGTCGTCTCTTCCTTTGCATCTTCAAGCTTAAGCGGTGCAATTTCATTATCAGCTGAAGCCTCTTCTTTAGCAGGCGTTTCTGCTGTTTCGGTTGCTTCTGCTAAAGCTTCAGATTCTGCTAATGCCTCTTCCTTAACCGGCTTTTCAGGCTTCCTGTTTCCCTTATTATTGATGTTAATTACAATAAATACAGAGACTGCTGCCACAAGCAGAACAAACACAGCTATCATCGCAAATATAAGCTTATTCTGTGACTTTTTCTCCTCATTCTCAATCTCTATTCTTTTTGCCATTTCCGGCGGATACAAAGACCATGATTCAGGCTTTGTTACATCACTTCCGCAGCCTATACATATCTCATGTGAGTCTTCAAGCAGTGTTCCGCATTTTAAGCAATACTTCATAATATCACCTTACCTGTTCATTCAAATCAATATCAAGTGACAAATCATCCTCATCAGGGAATTCCAATCCATCATCCATTATCTGAAGCATTATATCACAAAACAATGGATCAAACTGCGTGCCGCGTCCCTTAATAAGTTCTCCTCTTACAACATCTTCCGGTAGATGCTTTCTGTACGCTCTGTCAGAAGTCATTGCATCATATGCATCGGCAACGCCTACTATTCTTGCAACGATAGGTATATCATCTCCTGAAAGTCCCTGAGGATATCCCCTTCCATCATATCTTTCATGATGGTATTTAGCGCCCTTATCAACATCCTTAATCAAAGTAACATCAGCTAGGATCTGCGCTCCGATTGTTGTATGTGTTTTCATAATTTCAAATTCTTCATCGGTAAGTCTTGCCTTTTTATTAAGAATATCATCTCTGATTCCGATCTTACCTATATCATGAAGGAGCGCTGTTCTGTATATTATCTCTATCTGCTCTTGTAAAAAAAGACCGCTTCTTTTTGCTATTTCTCTTGAAAACTTGGCAACTCTTGTACTGTGCTGTCTTGTATAAGAATCTTTAGCATCAACTGTTTTGGCAATGGCATTGATTGCCTGGAAAGTAAGCTCTGTATTTTCCTTTGTCTTTCTTTCAACTTCCCTTTCAAATTCATGAAGAAGTGATGCATACTCAAGCTGTGCTTCAATTCTTACAAGCATTATTTCAGGTACAAACGGCTTCATGATAAAGTCTACAGCTCCTTCATTAAAGCCTCTTATTTCATTGTCCTTATCCGAATGCGAAGTTAAGAAAATAACAGGTATCTGTTCATACACGCTGTTGCTTTTAATCTTTCTTATAGTCTCGAACCCATCCATATCAGGCATTTCGATGTCAAGAAGTACTAAATCCGGGCGTACCTTGTTAAGTACGGCAATTGCAGCCTCTCCCGACTTAACCGGAATTACCTTGTACTTTTCTTCGAGCACTTCTCTTGCATACTGAAGATTACTTGGAGTGTCATCGACTATCATAATAACTTTCTTATCCATTACTTTCTCCGCAAAATGTAATTATATTATTTCTTTTTGTTTTTATTTTTCTTTTTCTTTGCTTCTTTTCTTGCTTTTTTACACTCTTTTAATGTTTTATGTGATTCCCCAATACATTTACAAAGTTCATCACAGTCATCAAGGAACGTTGCGCCATCCGGAACCGCAAACTGCATCCTTCCGTTAACTACCTTTATATTCCATGAATGGTCGGAATTAATCTCACCGTCTGCATTGATATTCATGATTTTATTATCTTTACGCTTAATGAAGATTTCCTTACAGGTTACGAAATCAACCTGTTCCTTATGTTTGTCAACAAGCTCACCGTGCATAAAATCCGAAAGGAAAGCCAATGACTGAAGGAAAGGAATTCTCTTGACTAATAAAACATTAATGTACCCGTCTCTACAGTCAATTCCCTTTTTGATAGGAATAAATCCACCGCCCATACATACACTGTTTCCAATATAAATAAGCTTATAGTCACGACTGTAATCGACTCCGTCAATATATACTTCATAGTCAACTGTAGGAGAAAACGGAAGTGCAATCATTGTACAAAAGCCATACATAATCGAAGGGCTTATTCCACCGATAAACTTAAAAAATCTTGACATTCTCTCGATATTGGCCGCAACACCTACCGTGACAAATAACAGCTCGTTTTTAACGTAGTTATCATCTCCGTCAATTACACATCTCATGAAATCGACGTTTCTTGTCTTAGCATCAAGAACTGCATTCAGATTTTCGAACTGCTTTCCCTGATCTTTAAAATTCTTAAGATAATCGTTAGTAAGTCCACAAGGATAAAAAGCAATTTCAACGTGGTCCATTTCCTCAACACATATTCCATCAAGTGCATTGGATAAAGTACCCGAACCACCACATATACAGATTCTTACCGGCTCGTCATCAAATATGTCAAGCATCTCCTTCATAATCTGTGTCTCATGGCCGGATTCTTCTGTATTAAAAACGATTGCTTCAATATCTTCACGCTTTGAAAGTTCTTTTCTGATATGTTCTGTTTTATCAGTTAATCCGGCTGCCGGATTAATAATAAATATATGTTTCACGCTATTCTCCTAAACTCTCTTTAATATTTGTAAGAATTTTAGTAACTTCATCGAAATCAAAAAGCTCTGCACTGTCAATTGCATCGTTTATTAAGTTCATAATGTTCTCATCACATTCAGCACACTGAAGCTTCTTAAGAACCTCTTCTGCCTTTGTTGTCTCAAATTCGTCATATAAGCTGATACACTCATTTATCATTGAAAGCATTTCTTCTTTTGAGAATTTAACCTTTTCTATCTTCTCTTCAGTCTTAAGCTTATCAACGATTTCCTTTAGTTCGCCTACAAACTGCTCGTATTTCATGACAAATTCGCTATGATTTTCCTTAACGTATGCAATGTTTCCGTCTTTAGCCTCTATTTCAAGCCTGTAAGCCATTTCCCCTAATACATCGTTACCGATACTTCTCGAAGAACTCTTAACACCATGAACCTCTATTGCATAATTCTTAAGATCCTCTTTGGCATATGTTGAGTCAATTCTCTCTTTAATCTGCGAATATGACTTGACATATACTTCAATAACGCTTAACAAAATATCCTCGCTTTTACCGCAAAGCGTCATTGCCTTGTCATAATCAACGTTTTCAATCTGCCTTAACATATTTAGAAGATTTTCTTCATTCTCATCTACTGCTTGATTCTTATCGGCAACAGACTCCTCTTCTTCCATTGCTTCTTTTTTCTTATTTTCAGGAATCCATTTATTAAGTACTTCGCCAAGGCGCTCCGTATCGATTGGCTTTGATAAGTATTCTGTAAATCCGTTAGCCAAAAACATCTCGCTTACACCCTTTATTGCATTTGCTGTAAGCGCAATAATAGGTACATATTTAAGGTAATCATCATTTGATGATCTTAAAATCTTAGTAAGCTCAACACCATCCATTTCAGGCATCATATGGTCAATAAATAAAATGTCAAAACTCTTGTCAGTTTCAAGAATATCAAGTGCTGCCTTACCGCTTGTGCATGTTCTGACAGAAAGCTTATACTGTCCCATAAGTCCCTTTGCTACTTTAAGGTTAGCTTCGTTATCATCAACGACTAAAACCTTTGCATCAGGTGCAATAAACTTTGCAATCTTTTTCTTACCGGATACAAAGCCTTTAAGAATGTTACTATGTGAAATAACCACAAAGTCATCTGTACTCTCAGTGTCAATTACAGAGTTAAAGTCTTCAACTTTCTGACGCATTGATACATAAAACGTTGTACCTACTCCGTATTCACTCTCAAGGGTAATCGAACCACCCATACTCCTTACAAGTCTCTCTGTGATTGTAAGTCCGATTCCGGTGCCTTCTATACGATGATTTCTCTCCATGTCAACCTGTGAGAATGCTTCAAAAAGCTTAGGCATGTCTTCCTTCTTGATTCCGATACCCTGGTCCTTAACAGTTATCTTAAGCATGATCTCATCATCTGCAATCTTTTCATAATCAACGATAAGTTCAATATGTCCCTGATTTGAATATTTAACCGCATTGGTAAGCAGATTAAGTATTACCTGCTGCACTCTTACTTCATCACCATAAAGCTGAGTCGGCATATCTCTCTTAATACTAATCTTAAAATCAAGAGGTCTTTCACCGATTCTTACATCAATTGTATTCTGGAGTGAATAAAGTGGCGAAAGCAGGTTATAGCTCTGCGGAACAAGTTCCATCTTACCTGCTTCGATTTTTGAAAAATCAAGAATATCATTAATGATACTTAACAGGTTATCTGATGAAAGCTTGATTGTAGATACATAGTCAAGCTGTTCGTCGGTAAGCTTAGTCTGCAAAAGCAAATCAGACATACCGCAAATTGCATTCATAGGTGTACGGATTTCATGCGACATATTTGCAAGGAAATCTGTTTTTGCCTTTCCTGCACTCTTTGCTTCCTTACGCTTAATTTCAACGACCTTAAGAAGTTCCTGATTACTCTGTGCCTTAAGGGAAATAAACTTAACCATCGAATTGGACTTTTTTACTGCAAGCAGTATTGCCATTTCCGCAAAAACTACAATGAACAGCTCAAATATTCTGTCTTCATGTATTCCGATATGACCTCTGGTGAAAAATACCTGGAATACTTTAATAATAATTATCGCATTAGCAATGCTTGAAAGAGCCTTATAGCTTCCCGTAAGCGCCACCGAAGCGCTGACAAGAATCAGTACTCCGTTAAAAAACTCATTTGATGTGCATACACTGTAATAAAGAGCCAGGGCAAGAAAGAACCAGCCATAAAACATTGCCCTAACGTCTGCGTCGCCTTTTTCATTAAGATATAAAAAGAAAAATATAACGAAGATAGATGAACATATGGCTGTCTTGGATATCATGTCAAATCCCGGCCAATGTGTCTTTACACTAAAAAAACCGGTAAACAAAGCTGCTACCGTGTAGAGTAAAAACAGAAAATGTTTTATGTATCTGTCGTATTTATTCATAACTATCCCTCAACAAGTAATACACATCTTTCAAGCTTGCCGTCTTTATCAAAGCTTACAGGAACATATGTATATGTGTATTGAACCTTACATATACTTAATGGCACTGAATATATACTGCCTTTCTTAAGCTGTTCCTTAATGTTCTGTGTATCTGTAATGAGCTTTATTTCATTCTCACAGTCTTTATCAGCATGCATACTGAGCATTTCAAATAATGCCTGCATTGGTCTTTCTTTGTCTGCTAATGTGTCAAGCTCACTGATTGAACTTGATAAAATCTTAAAAGTACCACTACTTAAATCAACGCTTATTACACTTTTAAAGTATTTTGAAGCCGCATTACTTACAAATATCTGGTCAAGAAGCATTTTGTTGTAATCTGAAATATCCTGATGATATCCGCGAAGACATAGACCTTCCCCTTGATATGAAGTATCCAAATATCCTCCGCATCTGACGACAATGTTGCCTCTTGTCGGGTGCTTGTATGTGTATGTAATCTCCATTGGCTTGCCACTTCGCATCGCGTCAACGGCATCGCTTACTATCTGTACGGCATCATCTGAAAGTCTGTCAAACCATGAATTATAAATTTTTTCGGGTGCTGTATTGAGAGAAACCCCAATAAGTCTTGCAGCAATATCATTAACATGAAACTTAGGTGCACCATTATCAAGAATAATTGCCCAAAGACCAATATTGCATATTGAAAGAGTCTCAGAAACATGATTATATGTTTCGGCCGTCCTTCTCAGTGGTGTTATGTCAATCATACTTCTCTGAATTACAGGTTCCTCTTCACCTCTGTCAATAAGTCTTACTCTGCCGGTGCATATAACCTTCTTGCCATTTTTGTGCTTTACTCTGTATTCACACTCTATTGTTTCCTCTTCGCTTGTAATTGTTTTGATTTTCTCCTTAATCATTTCGGAGTCTTCTGCATATACAGTCTTAACGACACCGTCAAAGCCGTCTTCCTGCATTTCTTCCATCGAAGAATATCCAAGTATTGCTAACGCAGTATCGTTAACATATACAAGCTTATGAGAATTAACTGTGTACTGGAGAATTCCGCACGGAACTGATGTGAGATATCTGTCGAGTTCTATCTGAATGCCTGCGCTTGTCTTTTCCCTGTCAAGCATCTCCTGAATATCCTGCATAGTAACATATACGGTATCAGCATCACCGTATTCGTTAATCACAGGAGACGCATTGCACTTAAAGGTATGATATGTTCCATCTATAAGCACCCTGGTCTCAAAATTAATTACTTCTTTAATGTTAGTCAGCCTTTCAAAAGTAAAGAAACGCTGCGTATCTTCTCTGAATTTAGGATGTGCTCTCTCTATTGCATGATTTGCAATTTCGTCAAGTGACAGCTGCCTGTTGTTAAGGACAGGTATAATCTTATCACACAATACATTAACTGTTTTATCTGATAAATGTATCTCCCATACAACATCCACATAAGCTGCTAAACTTTCAAATAATGTTTTATTTAATGCTGGCACGATTTTTCCTTCTCCAAATTATTGTAACTCTGTATTTCAGGTTAACAATGATTACCCTATCATTTTACTACAAAGTGTTTAATTTGTCTTTATTATTTAATCTACTCTTTATAGAGCGTATTTCCATTTCGTCCGTTTTCTTTTGTTGTATATAATGCTTTGTCGGCTCTCTTGAAAAGTGCTTCGTAATCAGTCATATCTGAATCGCATATTGCGATACCGATACTTGCAGAGATTGTAACCTCCCCCTGAGTTTTTACAATTCTCTTTGTAAGCATTTTATTAAGTCTTGCAGATATTGAAACGGCATCATTTTCACTCTTAATATCCGTCATGAAAATCATGAACTCGTCTCCGCCCATTCTACCGACAATATCACGGCCTTTAAATGAGTCATTAAGTACTTTGCCTACGTCTTCTAAAAGCTTATCTCCTGCCGCATGTCCGAATGTGTCATTAACGTCCTTAAAGTGATCAAGGTCAATCATAATCATTGCGGCAAGCTTGCCCTCATCAGAGTTTGTAAGCATTGCTTCCTTTACAAGTTCCATTGCAGTGCCTTTATTGAAAAGTCCCGTAAGCGCATCCTTGTCAGCTCTTCTTTGAAGTTCAAGTTCACGCTTTTTAGCTTCATCAATATTTGATATTCTTCCGACAATTCTTGAGACATATCCGTCAACACCTCTGACACTTGAGATTGTGGCTCTGTACCAGTGGTACTGTTCATCTCCTTCAAAATAGTTGCTTCTAAAGTCAAATGAGTCGTTAAGATTTCTCTTGCTTGCCGATTCGATTACTGAAAATACTTTCTCAATATCTTCTTTATGAACACTTGGGAGCTCCTTTTTTGCTAAGAAATCCTTTAAGATTATTTCTCCGTTATTAAATATTTTATTTCCGAGTCTTATATTTAATACGTCTGTTCTTAAGTTAAGATCTACAAAATGTTCCTTTACTGACTCACTTAAAATATTAAGTCTCTCGTTCTGTAAAGCAAGTTCTTCTTCAATTCGCTTTCTCTCTGTGCAGTCAAGTATTACACCTGCAACAAGCGGATATCCGTCAACCTTACCATACAGATTGGCTCTAATGTGTATCCATCTGATGTTACCGTCTCCCGTTACTGTTCTGAACTCATAGTCAACAGCGCCGTTGTCACTTAATATTTCATCAAGTCCTTCTTCAAACTGTGGAAGATCATCGGGAATAATGCTTCGTCTGATATCAACAAGCATTCTCTCAAGATCCTTATGTGAATAAGAAAGCATGCGGTATAACCCTTCATTCATGTACACCGGAATGAGCCTTCTGTTTTCATCTATCGCAAAGATTGCAACACCCGTAATTATACTTTCGACAATCTGTGAAAGACTTGTCTCTCCTATTGAAATTTCCGACATTATTATTTATCCTCCGAAAGTGTTTTCCGAAATTTCGCCACTGATTTGACGATACGGATATAAAATACATTTTACCACACTTTACATGTAAAATATGCGACCTTTAGTATTTACTTAACACCATGTATAGTGTCACATATTGACGGCAAATTATCAACAAAAATATTCAGAAAAATGCTGGATTTTGTGTTATTTTGTTGCATTTTCTATGTTGTGCAAGAGGTCAATCAACCCTTTTTCTTTTATTATTGCAATCCCCTGCGATTCATCCCCAAGTACGATAAGATTATCTCCCGGATTGATATCAAATATTTTCCTTGCTTTAGCAGGAATGACAATCTGTCCTTTATCTCCGACCTTGACCATTCCAAAAACATGCTTTCCCTTCGGTGGCACGGCAAGTCCAATGTTGTCGCGTGATTTGTCGTACATTATCAGATCATCAATCGTCACCTCGAAAGTGTCAGCTAAAAGTCTGCATTTTTCAATATCGGGAAGAGATTCTCCGGTCTCGTATTTTGAAAGTGTCTGCCTTGAGACACCTATCATATTCGCAAGCTCTTCCTGAGAAAATCCGCGAAGCTTCCTAAGTTCGCTTAAGTTATCTGAAAAACTCATTTTTACTTTACCTCTTGTTGTTTTTTTCTTTTTTTATGCCTAATACACACCATCTGATAACAGGAATTCTGCTGATAATGTTGTTAAGAATAAATGCTCCGAGGAATGCACTTATTGCAACAAGGATATATATTACTACAGGTGGCATATTGCCAGCATATGTTCTAAGGTAATATGCAGTCATCGCAAGAGTCGTGTAATGGAATATATAAAGACCCCAAGACTCTTTAATCATGAACTTAGTGAATCCATTTTCAAAGTTTCCCCACTTCTTCATTACGGTGAGTATGGCAAGTACTGTAAACCATGCAAAAATATTACATACAGGAGATTTCAGAACACTTAATTCAACATATGATTCACCGTAATAAATCTTGGCAAACGCAATGCATGAAACAAGGGCTGCTGCGCTGTAGACTGGCCATCCTTTTTCGTTCTTCTCCATAACTTCATCATGAGAATAAACGAAATATCCTATAAAAAAGCCTATGCCATAAATTCCGAATCTGTAGACGCTAAGCATCGGCATGTTAAAAATTTGCGCGAAAATAAATATAACGACTGTAAGGGCGATTGATACTGCTACGCCGGCATTTTTGCATAAATTAAAGAGCTTGTCTTTCTCAAGCTTACGTACAAGGACAAGAAGAAGGCTGTAAAGCCAGAGGAGCTGAATAAACCACAGAACTCCGGTGCCGCTTACACTCATTATCACGTGTCTTACAGGAAACGGCAATGCTAACACTGAGTCAAGTCCGCCACCGATTAAGATATTGTAATAGCCTGTAATCCAGCCAAATACTAATAGTCCGATTGTTGACGGAACGAGAAGCTTTCGTGTTCTCTTCCTTATGAATTCCTTTTCACTAAGCTTGTCAAGCTCGTACCTTGCCGAGATGCCGGATACCACAAATAAAAGGAGCATGAACCACGGATATACGATATACATAAAAATATCCTGTGGCTGATTGTCGCTGAATGGTCCGATAATTCCGAATTCTGTTATTCCGTTGAAAATGTATATTACATGGTATAAAACTACGATTGCCACTGTAATAAAACGGATGTTGTCTAAGTAAGTTTTTCTCATATTATTACCACCTTTGCCATTAATTTTAACACAATTATAGAAAGAAAAACTCCACTTTTCTACCAAGTGGAGTTAACAAAAATACACATCCTATGTTAAATAATGTTGCGGTATCTCTTAACAAATAGTTTTCGTAAGCCTTCCTGTCGATTATACGTTATACGTTGTCATCATTATACTCTGCTCGTGGTCCTCCGATATACTTAAGCCTTGTTCTTGCCGTAACAACATGCGCTTCTGAAAGCTTATCAACCGAAAGTCTTACCGGAACCGCCACATCTCTTAAATGCATTCCAATAAGCGTATCACCTATATCAATTCCGCCTTCGGCCTTAATGTGTTCAACTGCAACAGGTTCCTTCATATACTTGTATGCCATTGTTGCGAATGAGCCGCCGGCCTTTGGCTTTGGCACTACATTAACCATATCATATCCACGTAATAAAGCAACCTCCTTCTCAATAATGAGTGCTCTGTTTAAGTGTTCGCAGCACTGTGCTGCAATATAAATTCTGCTTTCACAAGCAGCTTCATAAATTCCTTCAAAAATTTCCTTTGCAACGTCAGGATTTGAATCCTTGCCTATCGAGCTTCCGATTACTTCACTGGTCGAACAGCCCACAACCATGAGCTCTCCTTCCTTCATTCCTGACTTTTCAATAAATTCCTTCGTTAATATGTACGCTTCTTCTCTAATCATTTCCTGTCCTTAATTTTACAAAACCTTGCTTCCGTTCACGTAAAGCTTAAACGTAACTCCGAGTAACTCCGATGCTCTTCTGCACATCATCATGCGTCCAAGAAAAATGTCAAAATATTCATATTGACCTCTCTCCTACTACAATTTTTATATATCATATTATCGTGATTTTGTAAAAGTGCATCGTTTACTTTGTAATCAAACCTTAAAATATATCGCTTGCGGGCCTTTTTGCAGATATTCAGTAATTTTCATTGTAAGTTGCGTTATAATGTATCTATGTAGATTTCTTTTATTGTGTTTTTAGGAAGGAAGTGAAAAATGTCATATCGGCGTTTTTCACTCAGGTATAGATTATGGTAGAAAAAATACAAATCAGCAACAAAAAGGACGCTGACCTTCTTGTGAGGCAGCTATTAAATATCGGCGAGGCAATGTATCAATCAGGCGGCGAAATTTCGAGAATCGAAGACAGTCTTCACAGACTCGGTAAGGCATATGGTGCGATACATGTAAGCGTTTATGCAATCACTTCAAGTATAGTTCTTACCGCAGAATTTTCTGATGAATATTCAATTACACAAATAAGGCGTATTAAGAACAGAGGCAAAATTGACTGCCTAAAGATGGAGGACTTAAATCAACTGTGTCGCGACTGCTCGAGTGAACCGATTCCGGTCAGCCTTCTTAAAGAGAAGGTTTTATCAATAACTAACGAAAAGCCTGTAAAATCCGTCGTATACCTTGGACAGTTCATTGCGGCTACATCGTTTGCGATTTTCTTTGGCGGTAACCTCGTAGACGCATTTGCAGCTGCGATAGGTGTATGCGTAATTGGGTTAATGCAGCAGTATGTGAGGAAATATTTCAGCGCAGAATTATTCTTCAATATTGTCGTTTCATTCGCGACGGGAGTTGTCGTATCAGTTGTCAGCTTTTTCATTCCGAATCTTCATGTCAATCAGATATTAATCGGTGACATAATGGTGCTGATTCCGGGAATTGCGATTACAAATTCAATCCGATACATATTCAGCGGTGACATTGTTTCAAGCCTTGAAAAGCTAATGGATTCGCTATTGCAGGCTTTCTCAATTGCGGTCGGATTCATGCTTGCGCTCCTCATTACCAGGGTGCCGCTTACTGATGCTACACCGCTTGGCGAGCCTCTAAAGTCATTGCTTCAGGTTGTATTTGCAGGCATTGGAACTCTTGGATTCTGTATGTCGTTTAATATGCGAAAAAAACACATAATTATTCCGTCCATCGGTGGACTGATATGCTGGGCAAGTTATCTTTTTATGTTTAATCGCACTGATATGATATTTGTTTCGACCCTTTTTTCTGCAATCATAATCGGCATATACGGCAGTGTTTTTTCTCACATTGCCAAGGTTCCGACAACAATTATGTTCATCCCGGCGTGCGTTCCGCTCATCCCCGGAGGCAACCTTTACAACATGGCGCTTTCGATGATTTCATCAGACTGGAGCGGATTTGCAAGCAACTTCGCACTCCTCGCGCTTTACACAACCGGAATTTCCTTTGGCCTTGCAATCATCGGAGAAACGGAAAAAATAATTGCAAAGTGTCTTGCCATGCACAAAATGAATAATTAATTTATTGAATAAATAACGGCGGCTTTTAAGCCGCCGTCAGTATATAATCAGTCTTACGACTGTAATGTTTTGTCGATGCCAGTCTGTACCATTAGAGGGATGTCACGTATATACAGTACAGGTGGCCTCTATGTTTTATAATATAAATCTTAATTGTGTTGTAATTATCTAAAAATTATGAAATCCCTGTGAACACTATTCTATTATTCTGCCTATTTCCGATCAGATTGAATTTATGCGAATAATCTGAAGCCCATTACGGCGATTCCAAGTATTACAAGCACTACTCCCGTAGCTCTGTTCAGTGTTTTTGGATCTGCCTTATTGGCAAAAACAGCCGCTATACGCGCCCATATAAGCGTGAAAATAACACATAAAATCAATACAAATACATCTGTCTTCCCGCCAATAATAAAATGCGATAAGGAGCCTGTGAATGCCGTAAATGCCATGATAAAAACGCTTGTTCCAACAGCGGTTTTAAGTTCATATCCAAGCACACTTGTGAGCATAAGCAGCATCATCATCCCACCGCCGGCACCGACAAATCCGCAGATAAATCCTATTACGACACCGCATATAATCGACTGGATTATACGTTTGTGTGCCGGTACTGATGTCATTGCCTCTTTTGTAGTCATAACAGGTCGGACAATGAATTTAATACCAAGCAAAAATGTCATAAATACTGAAAAATTGCCCATTGTGGCTGACGGCAAAAGGCTCGCCACATAGCTTCCGACAAATGTAAATATAAGCACACTTATCATCATAATAAGGCCGTTTTTAATATCGAGATTTTTATTCTTATGATATGTATATGCCGAAACTGCGCTTGCAAGTACGTCGGATGCAAGTGCAATTCCGACCGCCATATACGGATCCATTCCAAGAAATGTAATCAGAACCGGACTTATTACTGCCGCGGCTGAAAGCCCTGCAAAACCCGTGCCAAGACCTGCTCCCATTCCTGCAAAAAATGTTGCAATAACTGTTAATAGTGTACTCATAAATATATTTCCCCTTATAAGCGGACTAAATAATACAACTAAAGGGAGATATTACAAATAAATTGTGTTAAATTTGTGAAATCCTTGACTTCGAACATTTGTTCGGCTATTATATGTTATATGAATTAAGAGGATGCCGATATGAGTTACGTTTTCCCTATTGAAAGTTATGGCGGCGATCCTGTTGAACTCGTCCCCGTAATAGCTTCATACGATACGCAAGGCCGCGTAAAACCCCTGTATGTCCGGATTAATGGTGATAAATATAAAGTAGAGAATTTCTGGACCAAAAACGGAGCCTTGAACTGCATAAATTATAATGTCACGCTGTCTAAGGATAATAGAATTTATAAACTTGTACTAACCTACCATATAAGAGAAACAGCCTGGACAATACCTAAATATTCGGTAAGGCCAAGCTGAATCTGTAGCTTCTTGAGGTCCCATAGTATTTGTTCCTGATTATTTCCAAGGCCTATTCTTGTCAAGCCATCCTTTTTCTCTCCAGTACTCAGTTTCTGACACGGAAGAATTAAGCCCTTTAAGATTAGAAATGCGCATCATAAGGAACATAAATTTTGTAGCAATGCCTACATGCGGCTTTGAATCACTACTAAGTTTTCTTGCAATTGCCGAAGTGTCCTTATCTATCTTTTGCTTCTTCTTTTCAGACACGCCGGTAAAGCTCATCGCCTGAACATTTATTCCATACTTAATGATATATGGAACGCCCATATAAAACAGGCAATCCTTAACATCCTTAATTGCGGATTTTGTTCCCGCGCCGGCCGCCGTGGATACTATAACTGCTTTTTTAGAAAACATCGACTCCATCGGCTTATGAGGCATCCACATATCAAATGTTAAATCGAAGAACGATTTGAGCGGGGCTGACATATGCATACAATATGTCGGCGTTGCGACTATAAGTATGTCCGCCTCATCAATAGCTTTAATTATTTTCTCTTTTTCCTCATAAAAAGGACATAACTTCATATCCTCGATACAGCTGTAGCACCCCTGACAGAAATGATTTAAATCTCTTGGGAAAAAGAACTCTGTAACTGTCTTTTCGCCTTCGATTTTTTCTAAAATCATGCGGGCGATATTATATGTACTGCCTTTATGATGTTGTCCGTACAACATAACGATTTTCTTCATAATATTACATTCCATGCTCAGTAATCATTATATCAAGTATATCTGCCGCGCATCTGATCAGTTCCGGACATGTTGTTTTGAACAATCCCTTTTCTTTAATCGTAGCCATGTCTTCTGTCTTAGAAAGATCATAGCCTAATAATTCACGACACACTACTGTTCCATTTGCCTCGATAAACCTGTTCATAAATTCTTCTGAAAGCGCATAAGCTTTTGCTTTTGAATCTAAATCATTTTCGTCATTATGTCCTGCAATAAGCCCAAGAACCATGAGTGCTCCGCTTACGGCTCCGCACATCTCGCCCTTCCTTCCGCCGCCACCAAAGTTCGTCGCAAGCTTCAATGCAAGTTTCTCATCAAAGCCACGTTCTGTCGCAAACGTTGTGAATACCGCCTGTGAGCAGTTGAAATTATGATTAAAATATTCTGTAGCCTTATCTGAATGTTTCATAATATCCTCCCAAAAGTCCAATTGCTTCGTTGCTTTGTGACAAATAATATTCGACTATTGTACCACAGTGAATATGTGTTGGGAAGATTTTTTAGCAAAAAAGTGAATGATTATTTACCGAATAAACTTTGGACGTGGGCACCGGTACATTTTGTAATATGCTAATTTCCGTTATCCAGTAATAGCTAAAACTTATAACAAAAAATAGACGAGAATAATCCCGTCTATTTATCTTGCTTATCACCATGAAATATATTGAATATTAAATAAATCGAACTCCCTCCATGTAGTTCTCTTTGACATTTTAAACCAAATATGGTATCTTTGATTTCGTAGAAGCGAGTTTGTTACCGTAAGGCTTAATGCTGAGGCGGGGTACCCGCTTCTTTTTGTATTTCATTAGATATGATGTTTTTCAATATAATATACCCTTCCACGCACTGCGTGTTCGAATAATAACATAATATATAGATTTAATTAATACTAATCACCTCCATAATCTCATTCAGTGAATGATTATTTGCCGAATAAACTTTGGACGTGGGCACCGGTACATTTTGTAATATGCTTACTCTTCTAAAAATTACAAAGAGTCTCATCCCCATTATTTCTCGTGGACATACTTTCCGCTCATATGCTCAATGCTGATCTCAACTATCTGAACTCTGCTTAAATCTCTTGCAATTTCTTCATCCACTTCTTCAGCTTTCGGGTAATACTTCATCCCAAGAGCCCTTACTTTTTCATAAATAACAGCATCATCTGAAACAAGCTTCGCCTTGCCAAACACTACAACGCTTGTAACGTAATAAGCCCAGTCACCATCCTTAAGCTCCCCTGTATTCCACACTGTAAAGCATACTTTATCGTTATTCTTAATTGCGTCAATCTTATGACCTTCCTTAGCAGCATGGAAGTAAATCTTTTCATTTTTTTCGTCGAAGTAAAAATTGAGCGGAATCGTATATGGATACCCGTCATCGCCTATGACTGCCAAAGCTCCACGCTTTTCTTTTACCAGTACATTAATGCATTCTTCCTTAGTTATTTCC
>SFNX01000150.1 GCA_004552595.1 Lachnospiraceae bacterium
TTTGGCGACCGCCGCCGCGTCTTCCTCGTCGATAATTTCTTCGGTGGTAATCTGCTCGATTTTCTTCGGGTCGTAGCCCTTCGAGTTGTCCTCCCAAGAGTATTCGCCCCCGATTTTGAGCGGGATGTCCTTCATCGTGGCCGTCGCCGCAAAGCCCCTGCAGTCCATAATGCTCCAGCCCGTGCAGGTCGCAGCAGAAAGCTGCTTTGTCATGCTCGTCTTTGCCCTTGCGCTGATTATCGACTTTCCCCATTCAAGGATTACATCGTCATCACTCGGTGTTATTTCAGTCTTCACATAAATAGTATTGCCCTGGCACCAGACCGTTTTTCCGTACTTGCAGGCGAGCTGAGTGATGTAGTCATAGTCAGTGATGTTTCGCTGCTCCGTGTAATCGTGCTTCGGGCCGAATTCCTCGACCTCGGCTTTCAGATTATGATTTGTGATGATTTCTTTTATAATCTGGGCTGTTGTCTTGCCGTGTAGTTGTGCTTCGGGCCGAATTCCTCGACCTCGGCTTTCAGATTATGATTTGTGATGATTCCTTTTATAATCTGGGCTGTTATCTTGCTTTCAAATGCCTTTGAGCGTATGCCTTTGTCCAGCCTGTGCAGTTTTGTTTCTATTTGGACTTCCATCTGGGGCGCGCCGTACTCACCGAACCGCGGCACGAAGCCCGTTACCTCGCCGCTAAAAACTTCCTCCACATCGTCCTTGTAGCCGAGGTGGACTGTTTTATATACCGTCATTAGCATCAATATTTTCAATATTCAAATTATTATCTGTGGTTATTACAAACAACAAGTCCTCTTTATGTTCAGATAATTCATCTATATATCGTATATCCCAAACAGGTTTCCAATATCTTGGTAATTTTTTAGATTCAAGGTAAAAATAAAACTTGATTAATGTTTCATCATTTTTTGTTTGTGTTATATTAGTAATTTTAATGAACTGATTAAAAAAACTATTTATGTTTTGAACTTTTTTATTAACCATGAAGAATCGATTTTTATAACTTGTACTATTACCACCATCGTTGTACCCATAAATACCTTCTGTTTTAAGTGTATTTAAAATTGTTTTATTTCTATAGGTTGCTAGATTAACAATTGTACTTGCAATAGCATATGATTCCTTTTTATTGCCAGAAGATTCCTTTGCAGTGGAATTAGCAAAAATATTCAAATCATCATTATTTATATTTAAATCAATAACATCTGATTCATAGTATTTTTCTTTGAATTCATTCACTGCATATGCTTTCTTGGAAGCCCCTTTATATTTTTTATTTTTTTCATCTGCTTCACCCGTTGTTCTTTTATAAAAATACCCCTCAACAGTAGTGTTGGAAAGTTCCGGCTGTATGGAACTGGTTGCCAATGGAACTTCTATGGGAGACTTTGAGCTTTCTGCTACTTTCTTTGCAGAAATTTCGAAAATATACGGTATAAAGAAACTCAGACTGGCTTTGTCTTTAAATTCAATGAATCTTCCGCTTATTATCTCATCGTAAGTTTTATTCTTTATGTTCTCATTCTCTCGCAAATCGTAATTTATGTGGTAGATGTTTATCAATAATTCCTTTATTTCAGAATCTGACAACACACTGCCAAGTGTTACTGCTGAAAACTCTGCTCCAGAAACATCCTTTGCCATATCGTCAAAAGATCTTTCTGTAAATTCATATGGGGTAAAATCAAATGGAATCTTTATTATTTCATCAAATTTTACAATATGATTCTTGTCTAATTCATTTATTGCAATTATTTTGTTAAACAAGACATTACAACTATAATCAGAGCCGTACAATTTATCAAAATAGAATACAGTATGTATATATTCTGATATTGCATAGATGTTCGCACCATCAGTTTTCAAAGTTTCTGGTATTTTTCTTTTTTGCGAAATCCATTTGCTGACCAATGAGTCCCTTCCTCGCAGACAGAAATTGAAAAAAGAACATTCTCCACTCATACATTCCTCCTACAATATTTTCACTTTGCCTACAGGCAGCTCAATAAACCTCCAACACCCCGCTCTCCCCACTGGTGGCACCGCCGCACTCCACCACAAAGGCATATTCTGGCAGGGTGTAGCCTTTTTCTTCAAGCTCCTTCAGGCTGTCCGCATCGTCGTCGTCTGCAGTGTAGGTCACCTGCCACTGGCATTTGATTTTGCCGCCACTTACAACAGCGGACAGGGTGGTTACCGGGTCGTCCTTGCCGTCAGCGTCTTTTTCTACAATCTTGATGGTGGCGGGGGCTCCATCGACATCATCGGCATAGGCTCTGTACCGAACATCAAAACAAAGGTAGACTTCATCACCAACTAGAGCTTTCGTAATTGCTTGGCCGTTTGAGTCCTCCCACCATGGTTTCGTTTTTGATTGACGTAACTTATAAACCGTGTCGCGAGTAATATTATTTAGATAAATATTATTGGGTATTTCATATTCGATTTCTGCAAAATCTTTATCCTCAATAAACCTATTAATGTGTTCTTCTGTATATCTGACTAATTTAATAGTATTGTCATTTTCAAAATCTAGATATAATTTTGAAATTATAAGAAATCTTCCTGCACCAAAACTTTGTTGTATTACTATAAAATTATTGTGTTTGTATATAAATTGTAATCCCTCGCCATAATCTTCTATTCCTAATGCTATTGATTCCATGGAACCAATGAATGAAAAAGAATTATCTATATTTTTTTTATAAAACGACAATATTTGTGAAGATTTACCTAACGAATCAGTAACGTCAGTAACGAGAATTTGAAGATAAACATCTTCATTTAACACTATTGAATATGAGTCATCCCCTGCCCATCTATTGAATTCCTTTTCAATATATTCTGCTTCAGCTTGTGCAAATACAATATTAATAAAGAAAAAAAATGTTATACAATGTATTATTGAAGGTTTTAAATATTTCATGTAATCTCCTTTGCCTGTAATGAATTACATTCTGTCAATTTCCAATTGTTTTTTATTGTTTCAAAATACGTTTTACGATCAGTTTTGTGTCCATCGTCTTTATTAATGACATTTGTAATAGCATCCACATCTTTATCTGCATATCCTGTGTCGGCCTTTGCATTAAGTTTTTTCCACGACCAATACGCCATTGCTGATATGAGAGCTTCTGGTAATTTATTTACAGTTTCACCACAAATTTTATTAGTAAATTCAGGACATTTTCTCTTAACTTCTTCATTTACTTTTTCATAATTGTATTTCCCTGTCACCTGGATATATCCTCCACCCCTATATCTCCAGCCATCTCCACTTGTAATATCTCCATTCCCATTACGATTGGCATAAGCTCTATTTGCAATCGCTTCGGGATTTGCTTTATGTGTTTCTGTTCGTCCATATTTTTCTGCTTCATCTAGATGCTCCTTGAAGTATTTAAAAGGTCCTTTATCTTTTGATTTGAGGAGTTCAGCTGAATAATTCAAGTTTTCTCCTTCAGAAATTTCTAATTTAGCTCCCGCCTCTTGTCTTATCTGAGCCAAAAAATGGCATCTGCGTATACAAGTATTAATATTAAATTTTTTATAATATTTATTAAATGCTTCTACAAAAGCTTTTAAATCATCATCAGTAGCCTTAGTAAATAAACATCTCAAGTCTTCAATTTTCAAATCTTTATCACATCTACATGTCTTTTCTTCTTTGATCACAGGTTGTTCCGGTGCTTGCAACGTATTCACGTTGGCTGTTTGTCTTGAACTTTTGGCATCAGACATGACAAAGTGTTCTGAAATAGCACATTGTAATGCAGGTATAAAAAATTCAACTGTATCTGTAGTACAATCTTGAGGCTTCTTACCAAAACGAAGAATAAAAAGTTTTTCAACTAATTCAGCAT
>SFNX01000151.1 GCA_004552595.1 Lachnospiraceae bacterium
GAAAAATATCATTTAACACAGGCAGAACTTGCTGTGAAGTTGAACGTTTCAGATAAAACTGTGTCGAAATGGGAGACTGCAAAGGGATATCCGGATATTTCTTTGCTTGAACCAATAGCGCAGATCTTTGGCATATCCGTTACGGAACTGATTTCAGGAAATGCCGTCAGTAATGTAAATATTTCCGCTAATATGCTGTGTTCAAAGTTTTATGTGTGCCCGGTTTGTGGGAATATTATTCATAGCACAGGTGAAGCTGTCATTCAGTGTCACGGAATAATGCTCAAGCCATGCCAGGCAGAAAAAGCGAATGAGAATCACAGGGTATTTATTGAGCGAATTGAAGATGAGTACTATATCCGTGTTGAGCATGATATGACGAAACAGCATTATATTTCTTTTATTGCCGGAGTGTCATCAGATAAAGTCCAGATGGTAAAGTTATATCCGGAGGGTAATGCAGAGGCAAGACTAAAGATAAATGGAACCAAAAAAATTCTTTTTTATTGTAATAGAGATGGATTGTTTTCTATTACATCTGTTAAAGAAATAGAAGATAAACAAACTTCTTATGATGATAAAGAAGAATGTTAAGTATTAGAACAAGCTGAAAAGGTACGGTTTGGATAAGGCTAAAAAAGCTACGACTCTCAGTATTGTGGAGAGACTGAAAGTATGCATGAATTTGAATTTGGTGGAGGTGAATTAATTGAAGGAAAATACATATCAAACTCCCTGCGGAACGATTCACTATTGGTCCAATATTTTAAGTTTGGATGAGATTACGCTTGTCTTTCTGCCCGGATTGACTGCTGATCATAGATTGTTTGATAAACAAATTGATTGTTTTGAGGGAAAACATAATATTATTGTATGGGATGCACCAGCTCATGCATCTTCGTGGCCGTTCCAGTTTAATTTTGACCTGTTTGACAAGACCAAATGGCTGAATCGTATTCTTGAAAAGGAAGAAATTACCAAGCCGGTTATAATCGGGCAGTCAATGGGCGGATATGTGGGACAGGTTTATGCGCAACTTTATCCGAATCAACTGACTGGTTTTATTTCTATAGATTCCGCACCGTTGCAAAGAGAATACGTGACGGCAGTTGAACTTTGGCTTTTGAAAAGAATGGAGCCGGTATATGCTCACTATCCGTGGAAATTTCTTTTGAAATCTGGCACTGAGGGTGTTGCAACTTCCGATTATGGAAGAAATCTGATGCGTGAAATGATGTTGGTATATGACGGCAATCAGAAGCGTTATGCACAAATTGCCGGACATGGCTTTCGTATTCTGGCAGAGGCAATGGAAAAGAATCTTCCGTATGAGCTTACGTGTCCTGCTTTGTTGATATGTGGCACACAGGATCATGCTGGTTCATGTATACGGTATAACAAAGCATGGCATCGAAATACGAAAATTCCTTTAAAGTGGATTGAAGGAGCTGGACATAATTCTAATACAGACAAACCTGAACTGATAAATAGCCTGATAGAGAAATTTCTTTCAACCATTTAATAACAGACAACTTTCAGTCTTGCGGAGAGATTGAAAGCAACAGAAGATTTGAATTTGGTGGTGACAAGTATAATGATAGTTGGAGTAATTCAGGCAAGTTCACAGACAAATAAAAACAATATTTTATTTGATGCTGTAAAGAAATATGCTACAGGACATGAAGTGATTAATTTTGGGTGTTTTCCGGATGATATCATAAAATATTCATATATTGAGATATCGATAGAAATAGGTATTCTTCTTGCAAGTAAAGCTGTTGATTTTGTTGTAACAGGATGTTCATCCGGACAGGGAATGATGTTGGCGTGTAATAATATGCCCGGAGTTATCTGCGGCTATGCTCCCACACCTAAGGATGCATACTTATTTGCACAAATAAATAATGGAAATGCTATTTCGTTGCCGTTAGGCGAAGAATACACCTACTCTGGAAGTGAAAATTGTAAGAAAACGGTTGAAATGTTATTTTATGAATCGTTTGGACAGGGATATCCTAAAGATCAGGCAGCGAGAAAGATTAGCGACGCAAAATTGCTTAAGTCTGTAAAAGAAAAATCTCAAGTTGATTTTATTACACTATTGGAAAGACTTGATGATAATTTGATTACAAAAGTTTTACAAAAGAAGAATGTGGTTGATCATGTCCTGAATAATGGTACTGACATTGCTACTATCAATTGGATTAAACAACATATATAATTTCAGTCTTCCGGTGAGATTGAAAGCGCGCATGAATTTGAAGCTTCCGATGCACCCAGGAGAATTTAATTGATATTTTCTACCATTTGGTATATACTATGTATATACCAAATATAAGGAGGGTTCCATATGCAAGCACAAGTAAAAGAATGGGGAAATAGTCAAGGAATCAGATTGCCAAAAGAAGTATTGAGAAGTGCAGGAATCACATTGAATGAGTTTTTGGATGTCACGGTATCAGATGGTGTAATCACTTTAGTGAAATCATTTCGTCATAAAACATTGGAAGAGAGAGCCGCAGAGTTTGATGGAAAGTTAATGCTTGATGGTGAATATGAGTGGGGTGAACCTGTCGGAAGAGAGGCATGGTAATGGAAATTTTACATCAAGGAGATATTATTGAAATTGAAAAAATAAAACATCCCGTATTGGTGGTTAGTAAGGATTTTTTTAATACGAGTGGTGAAATAATTGGATGTCCAATTATTAGAAATTCTACTCCGGGTCCGCTTCATATATGGATGGCTACAGAAGAAAATGAGGGTTATATACAATGTGAAAAACTTGCATTGTTAGACATGTCTCTTCGCGGTTACAAGAAAGTAGATAGATTGCCAATTTCAGAAATAATTAACGTATCTGATGCTATTCAGGGAATTTTTGAATATATTTGAAGAGAATTCTAATATGAGAAAGATTTGAATTTTCCGGATAAGGTATTGATAGGAAAGAAGGATATAATGTCGAATGAAGCAAATGTAAACATAGGGAATTCTGGTGAGTATTTTGTTGCAGGTGAATTGGAGCGAAGAGGCTATACTGTTGCGGTTCCAATGTCGAATGTTAAAGATTTTGATATCTTAGCAATTCATAGAGAAACACATGAGCAATTTGCTATACAGGTAAAAACAACAGGGTATAAACAGAAAAAGTGGACACTTGCAAAGAAAAATGAAGAATTAATTGGAGATAATATCTTCTATGTATTTGTTTCGCTTAATGAATTAGATACGCCAGAATATCATATAGTACCAAGTCGAATAGTTGCGGAAACAATAAAGACATCACATCGTAAATGGCTTGAAACACCGGGGAAAAAAGGACAGAAACACAATGATACGAATATCAGAGTGTTTGTTGATGATGAGGACGTGTTTCA
>SFNX01000152.1 GCA_004552595.1 Lachnospiraceae bacterium
AAAGGTCGTGCCTTTCGAGGAAGAAGTTAAGGAAGCAGAGCCTGAACTCAGTGAATTTGAATTATTAGAAAGAAGTACAAGCTTTAACAATGTCAACAATAACAATCAGATGATTCTTAAGTTAAGTGCAGAGGGTGTACCTGCGGTTGACATCGCAAGGCAGCTTTCACTTGGTGTCGGCGAGGTGCAGCTTGTAATAGATTTATTTAAATAAGATGAAGCTTAGAATGTATTTACGTGGACTTGGACTCGGAATGATTGTGACGGCACTTGTCTTGTCGTTCGGGGTTAAGTCAGAAAACAAAACAATGACTGATGCAGAGGTACGTGCACGGGCGAAAGAACTTGGCATGGTGGAGGAATCTGAGAAACTTAAGGACGCGGTTTCAAAAGAGGCAGTAAATGGCGAGGAAGCAGCTGCTGAAGTGACTGACAGTGCGAATGAAGATGAGCCTGCTGAGGAAGTTACTGAGCCTAATGAGGTTAAGGCTGACGGAACTGATAAATCTGAGGAGCCTGTGGAGGATAAGAAGCCTGAGGCTACTAAGGATGATGCAGGTAAGCCAGAGGAAGTTACTGAAGAGCCAATCAAGGAGAGTAGTCCGGAAGAAAAGGTTGAGGATAACAAGGACGCTGCAGAAATAGATAATAAGAAAGAAGAAATAAAAGAAGCAGCTAGAGATGAGAAAAAGTCTGAGGATGACAAGTCTAAGAAACCGTACAATTTGACAGTTGAGCGCGGATATTCTTCGGATAGAGTGGCAGGAATATTAGAGGATGCGGGCGTAATTGACAACGCCGCAGCTTTTGATAGATATTTATGCAGCAATGGTTATGATAAGAGAATTTCGGTTGGATCATATCAGATACCAGCAGGTGCTGATTATTCAATTGTTGCAAAACTAATTACGAATTCAAATTAATTTGGAGGGAAAATGAGCGATTATGTAATTAGCTGCTGTTCAACAGCAGATCTCACACAGGAAAGATACGATGAGAGAGACATCCACTATCTTCTATTCAATTTTGAACTTGACGGTAAGCAGTATAAGGATGATCTTGGTGCTTCAATTCCGTTTAAGGAGTTCTATAAGGCAATGGAAGAAGGCCAGATGACTAAGACTTCACAGCCAAATGCTACTGATTATGATGAGTATTTCAGAGGATTTTTAAAGGAAGGTAAGGATGTAATTCACCTTGTATTATCAAGTGGAATCTCAGGAGCAATTAATTCAGCCAAGATTTCAGAAGAAAACATGAGGGAAGAGTTCCCGGACAGAAAGATTTATATAGTTGATTCACTTGCTGCAAGTGGTGGATTCGGACTTCTTATGAACAAAATGGCTGATTTAAGAGATTCAGGCATGGGAATAGATGAGCTTTATAATTGGGTTGAAGAGCATAAGCTTGAAGCAAATCACTGGTTCTTCCCTACAGACCTTACATATCTTGTCAGAGGCGGAAGAGTGTCTAAGGCATCAGGATTTTTTGGAAATATGCTTAATATCTGTCCACTCTTAAATGTAGACTATGAGGGACGTCTTATTCCAAGAGCTAAAATCAGAACAAAGAAAAAGGTTATTCAGGCTACAGCCGATAAAATGCTTGAGCTTGCAAATAATGGAGCTGATTACGATGAGGATTGTTTTATCAATCACTCTGACTGCATTGAAGATGCAAATGCATTAGCTGATGCAATTGTTGAAAGAATGCCTAAGCTTAAGGATAAAATTGTAATCAACTATATCGGCACAACTATCGGATCGCACACAGGCCCAGGAACAGTAGCATTGTTCTTCTGGGGCAAGAAGCGTGTAGACTAATTGGGGGAGTGTACTATGAAAGTAGCTGTAATTACTGATTGTAACAGTACATTCACTCAGAAAACCGCTAAGGAAAACGGCATTTTTTGTGTTGATATGCCTGTAATTATTGATGGCGAAAATTTTATTCAGGATGTAAATCTTACTTCTGAAATGTTTTATGAAGCACTTGAATTGGATAAAGATGTGTCAACATCTCAGCCGTCTCCCGGAAGCATAATGGATCTTTGGGACAGTGTCTTTGAACAAGGCTATGATCAGATTGTGTATATCCCAATGTCATCAGGACTTTCAGAAGCATGTAATACCGCAAAACTTCTTGCAGAGGACTATGATGGAAGGGTTAAGGTTGTAGATAACCATAGAATTTCAGGAACCCAGACGCAGTCAGTTCTTGACGCTAAGGAAATGGCTGCAAACGGCCGTGATGCTGAATATATTCAGAAGCGACTTGACGAAACTGCATATGACCAGAGCATTTATATTGCTGTAGATACACTTAAATACTTACTTAAGGGCGGAAGAGTAACACCTGCAGGCGCAGCTCTTGGAACAGTTCTTGGAATCAAGCCTGTACTAACAATCCAGGGAGGAAAGCTGGATGCCTTTGCTAAGGTTAGAGGAATGAAAAAGTGTGAAAGCAAGATTATTGACGCCATTAGAAGTGATCTTGAAAACAGATTCAAAGATGTCAATAAGGAAGACATTATGATTTTCACAGCAGGGACTCTTCAGTCAGAAGAAGAATGCAACAATTGGAATGAGCTTATTCGTTCTGAATTTCCGGGCTTTGATATAAACTATTATCCTTTATCCTTAAGCATCGGAGCACATATCGGACCCGGCTCAATAGCAGCAGGAATTGCGATTAGAACAAAATAAAAACAAAATTAAAAAGCACCTCGAAAGAGGTGCTTTTTATATAGGAATTAGGAATTAATATCCAAATTCCTGTGCCCAATAGTAAGTTCCGTCATCAGCAGCATATACTGAAATAGCTACTTTAGTGAACTCCGGCCATAAGATGTTCTCTCTGTGAGTTGGGCTGTCCATCCATGCATTTACAGCTGAGTTAGCATCGTAGTAACCGTAAGCTAAGTTCTCACCACCCATAATCTTACTGTTAACCGTATACCAGGAACTTCCGTTTGGTCTTGTATGGGAGAAACTCACTGAACATTCCTGGGCCCTTACTGCTGCGGCTGATTCAAGGTTGTTATCCCAAACGAGAGCAGGAAGTCCATTTGCTGAACGCTGTGAGTTAACAAGGTTGAAAGCTCTCATTGCTTCACTTCTTAATGATGTACTGGCTCCTGAAGTATCGGCTAATGCAATAGCCTCATCATCAAGATAGATGACTGATTCATTCGCTATGTCATCAGAAGAACGCTGAGCTTTCAGGTCATCAACTCCCCGGCTGCCTCCGCTGATATAAATAATGCAGGCACAAACAGGAACTAAGAGAACTGCGAGTGCTGCTGAGAGTACTCTTGTTGTCTTCTTCATGTTTATTCCTCCTTTCATATTGCTATATGGATATAGAATGCAACGATTTCGGCGAAAATTTATCACAAAAATGTTATACCGTGACAAAACAAAAAACAGTTAATATGCATTCTCTCTATATGTAAAGACATTAGTTTTGCTACTTTTGGACCACAAAATATGATTTTTTATGATATACTTTTTATATGATTCATAAAAGTTGAATTGCAGTCAAATAATACGAAGGAAAGGTAAACTATAGTCTTTAATCATGAAAGAAAGACAGACAGGAATTGATATTGTTAAGGCAATAGCGACATTTTTAATAGTATTTATACATTTCTTTATGAGTATCGGCTACTATCAGACGCCGATTGTTTCCAATAAAATGATTTTAATGACGTTTTTGAGATGGGGCGGATTAGTTGCAGTGCCGCTTTTTGTAATGGCTACCGGATATCTTAAATCAAAAAAAGTGGCAGATAAGGCACATTACATGTCATTACTTCCTATTATTATTACATACGTAATACTCTGTACACTCAGAATGATTGCAGAGAATAGTGTGTATGGTAAGATTCACACATTTAAATCAGGGGTCAAATCGCTGCTTTCGTACCAGAGCGCATGGTATGTCGGCATGTATGTTGCGCTCATGTTAATTTGCCCTTTTTTAAACAGGCTCTTTAATTCGTTGAGTGATAAAGAAAGAAGGGTGTTTTTGGCATCAATGATTATAGTTACGATGGTGTATCCTGTCATACCTTATGTGTTCCCATCGTATTTTCAGTACATGTACATCCTTACATATTATTTTATAGGTGCATATATTAATGAATACAGGCCTGATGTTAATAAGCTTCTGCTTGTTGCATTGTATATAGGTTCTACGATAATTAACGGTGTGATTACAATAATAAATTCTAAAGGCGGTGCGTTTAATCCTGGTGTCCTATCATTTGTCGACAACGGGCAGAACGCGATTACGGTTGCAATTGCAGCTACGGCCGTTTTTTTACTGTTCTACAAGACTAACATTAGGAATGGATTTATTGCGGGGGTTGTGAGTAGCGTATCTAAGTGCTCACTTGAGATTTATTTAATTCAGGCAGCGTATAATGCAATTATTTATACATATATGGGAAGAAAAATCGGAAGCGCGGAAGAGTATTTTTATTATATTGTAATCTTAGTCCCGCTTTCGTTTGTTCTTTCATGGATTACGGCGGCGCTTTACAAAGCGATTTATGGTGCTGTCAGCAGATTATTAAAAAATGCGGCAAATACTAAGCATAATGGTTGACGATTAACCGGCATCAGCACAAATTATACTGTCCCATTTATTGGACACCAAATGAGTATAATGTGTATTGTAAGGGAAGCACATTTGTTCAGGAGGTCATGGAATGAGAGAGTTGATTTATAATATTATTATTGTGATGTTAATTGTTGCCAATGTTGTTGTTTGCGCGCTTATTATTGATGTGAGAAAGCCTAGGTGCATATGTGATGAATGTAATCGCGCGCGTGTCAGCGGTGAGTTTTATTGTAAGGAGCATATACATCTTGAAAGCGAGAGGGAGATATGCCTAGAAGTGATAAGCAGAAGCTCAAATTGATGTATTTAATTAAGCTTTTTGAAGAGAGGACAGATGTGAGTCATGGACTATCAATGACTGACATTATTGAAGCACTTTCTGAGGAGGGAATAACAGCTGAGAGGAAGAGCATTTATGCCGATATAAGTGCGCTTAATGAATTCGGCTTTGACATTGTAAAGGATAAAGAAGGGCAGGCATGTGTATATAAGCTTGTGGAACGTGATTTTGAGATTGCAGAGCTTAAGCTTTTAGTTGATGCAGTCCAGTCGTCCAAGTTTATTACTGAGAGTAAGTCTAATAAGCTAATTAAGAAAATCGAAGGGCTTGCAAGTAACAATGAGGCTAAGTCGCTACATAGGCAGGTGTATGTTGCGAACAGAATCAAGACTACGAACGAATCCGTATATTACAATGTAGATGATATTCAGAAGGCGATTTCCGAGAACCATAAAGTATCATTTCAGTATTTCCAGTGGAATCCGAATAAGGAGAAGGAGCTTAGACATAACGGTATGCGTTATGAAATAAGTCCGTGGGCTCTTACATGGGATGATGAGAACTACTATATGGTAGGGTATGACAGTAAGGAAAGAAAAATAAAGCATTACAGAGTAGATAAAATGCTTAAGATTGAAATAATGGCGGACTCTAAGAGGGAAGGCAAGGCATTATTTAAGGATATGGACATGGCTGTATATTCTAAAAAGATTTTTGGAATGTTTGGCGGTGTGGAAGAGACTGTAGTACTTGAATGTAAGAATGGAATTTCCGGTGTTATTATCGACAGATTCGGTACAGAGGTTGACATAATTAAGAGAGCGACGGACAGCTTTACGGTGAGAGTTAACGTGCAGATAAGTCCGCAGTTTTTAGGATGGGTATTTTCCCTTGGGGAGAATATTAAGATAATTAGCCCTGATAGTGTAATCGAGAGAATGAGAGATGAGATTACAAGGATTAAGGAGATATACAATTAATAAATGTTTTGGTTAATAATTCATGAGACTATCGTTTAAGCAAGAAGCACAGAACTTTAGCTTCGTGTGTAGTTCACCAGTGATTTGAGCCTTGTTCATGGAAATGATTAAAATGTTAAAAAAATGCTTGATTTTTATCCTGTGGAGTGATAATATAATCAAGTCGCGTGTGACTATGGTTGCATACCGACAACGCCTGGATACAGGAGATGCGGAAGTGTCGGAACTGGCAGACGAGCAAGACTAAGGATCTTGTAAGCATTGCGCTTGTGTGGGTTCAAGTCCCATCTTCCGCATTCACTTTGTTACACCGCTTTTGAACTGAAAACTTTGGAAAATACTTCTGCTTTATCTGTAAGTGGTGTAACAGAATGAATATAATATTTCTGTGTTGTAGAAATATCTTTGTGACCTGCAAAATCAGAAATCATTCTGTCTGGTAAAAGTTGGCTATCATGTAATTCCGAGATACAAGTTTTTCTAATTGCATGATTTCCGCTAGGCTTACCAGAAATAATAAAGCGGTCATTTTCATTTCTTACGCCGTTGCAACGACGAAGTACATTATTCACAGCATATTCATGCATTCTTTCGCCAGACTTACTAATAAAGATATAATCCTCATCACTTCGCCCATTGGCTTTGTTTTCATCAAGTGCCATTTTAATATACTTTTTGGCGTCTGGTGTTAAAACCAAAGTTCTAATGCCTGCGTCTGTTTTTGGGTGCTGTACCACTCTATAACCATCTGCGTGTATCTTACCATTTTTATCTTTGGTGTAGTTCTTGCTTTCTGCTCTGCAAATGTGAATGGTATCTTCTTTAATATCACATTCACGAAGTGCCACAAGTTCGCCAATTCGCAGACCAAGAGTAAAATTTAAACAGATTGCTAAATAAGCGGTGTTTTTGGTTTTATTAAATTGTGCAAGTGCTTCTTTGATAACTTCGCTTTTGGTGTTGCTAGAATAAATAATTTCTTCTTCTGGTTTTGCTTCTGTTTCAACGAAAACATTTTTTGAAGGCATACCAAGTTGGCGTGGCAGATTTATCTGCACCATATTGTGACTAATACAATAATCATAGAGTTGGTTCATTAAACCTTTGACTTCCAAATATCTTTTTTTGGTAAGATTTCGTTTATCAATCAGTTCTAAGAGCCAATCCGACAAATCGCCAACTGTCATTTTTGAAAGTTCTACTTTGATAATGGTGCTATCTTTATAGTAGGAGTTCCAAACCCATTGCAATTTGCTGGCTGTACCTTTTTCCGAAGATAGATATTTATATTCAAGAAATTTAGGATAAATAGTTGCCATTGTTATCTTGTCTGTTTCTTCCTTTGCTTTGTAAAAATCAACTATGAAGTTTTCAAGGTTCTCTAATGTGGCTTTTGCTACAAGCTTTCCGTATTTGCTTCCGTCTGGAATTTTCGTTTTCCATCGTCCATCGTCAGCGAGCCAGATTTTGTATTTTTCAGTATGCTGTAAAAGAATTTTTTCTCTTCTCATAAGTTCTAATTCTTTCAGCACATCATTCTTACTAATCATAGCTCTCTCTGTTGCTTCTAGCAACTCTTCTTTCGTGCATTTAACACCATCGATATTACATTCATTTGAATTCATAAACGACCTCCTTTTCGGAAGCCAAACGCTTGCAGTTTGCAACTCTGGAAAGCGTCTGGAAGTTATGAACTCGCGCGCGTGTTCTTGTTACAGCCTTATCGTAGCATGCTCGATAATTGATTTTTTGAGGTCAAAAATTGAGAACAGCACATTGCACAAAAAGGCAGAATGAACTCATAAAAAACCAAAAAGAAAGGGCTATACAGAAAGAAAATCAGTGTTTTGAGATTGATAATTTTTTTATTTTTGTTACATTTTTTCCTTGACATTTTAAGCACCAAAAATAAAAATCAATTTTTCAGTATTTGGGCATTAAAAAAAGCAAGCGTTTCGTGTGCTTGCTTAATTGATTTATCTGGACTTTTGATGGTGGGATACTATATCTCGTGCTTTGGCTAGGTTGCCAAGTTCTAGTTGTTGGGCTATTTCCCGTAGCCTTTTAATAATTTCTAGTAGGCGGTTATGTTCTTCCACCATCTCATCTATTTTGTGGCTGATTTCTTTTGCTTCGCTTTCCATCTGCTTTTTATATTCTTTTGCAGATAGTCCGCCCTCATGACCTTGCTCGCCTCGTCGCACATTAAAGCCATGTGCTTGCAAAACAATGGGAAGTTTATCATGTATAGATTGGATAAATTCCCTGGTGATGAGTGCTTTTGAAGATAAGCGACCCTCTGGGGTTATAAGCAAAATGTCAAGATGTAGATGGTTCAATCCACCCTCATCGCAGTGAGCCACCGCTTCAATTACATTGTCTTTGCCAAGTCTTGCGCCCATGTATTTAATGATTAGTTCAAAATAGTCATCCATTCTGTCGGGCGGTAGTTCTTCGGGATATGAGAAGATACATTCACATATCCAATTACTGTCTTTTCTTACCCTGTGCCCTGTGTCTATTACTTTCTCTTTTATGATTGCTTTGCAGTCCGCATACAAATTCTTTTTCGGGGCTACATATACTATATTGTTGGCAGAGCGTTCATTATCAATATCTGGGTTGCTTTTATGGTTCCTGTGCAATCGTCTATTGTGTCCATCAATTCCAACTAATGCGCCAGCCTTGTAGTTCTGGCAGTGAAAAGAAAATAAAGCCATATAATTCCTCCTCTCTGTGCGACCATTTACAAGACCGCCTATGCTTCTAAATCTTGTAAAGGTCTAAGCCCCTATACCTTTTGCAAAGGTGGGGCTCTTCTTATCTTGCGTCATCATCGTAACTTGGTGTTTGTCGGTCGTACTTCTCAAAATCATCTCCTAATTGGTCTGCATCGTCCTCGGCATTCCAACTTTCAATTATCTTTTGCGCTTCACACATTAAAGTATGAAATGCAATTATCTGGTCTAATGTCATATCATCTTCATTCATGTAAAATCCCTCCCTTCATAAAAAATATGAAATTTGGCTATATGGAACAATTTGAAGTTTAAGTGGTCTTGCATACTTCCTAATGAAACCAATAAACAGCCTTGTTGCCTTACTTGACATAGGCAACATTTTTGGCGGAGTAGCAGAAAGGAAGAACGCACATGACACTATTAGAGATAATAGAGAAACAAAAAGAGGAACAGAAAATAAAAGAGTTGGCATTAAGTCAAAAGATTACCAAAGAGGAAGCGTCTTGGAGATACTACAAAGGCAGAGCATTTAAGTCC
>SFNX01000153.1 GCA_004552595.1 Lachnospiraceae bacterium
TCTAGTCAGACTCTTTTCTATTAATATGTTTACAAGTCGAGTCTAACAAGATTGGACTTTTTTTGTTAACTAAAACGATTTAACTAGCACCACGCGTATAGATAATATTAAAAAATAGAAAATTCGGTTAATAGATTTCCTATTTTTCAACATGATAATAATGGAGTGAGAAAAATGAAGAATAAAATTTTAACCAAGCGCCAAGTTAGAAACAGAAGTATCATCGCTGGTATTTTGGCCCTGTTAATAGGATTGGTATGGGACTATTTTCAGTACAAAACATTAAGCTTTGGAACAGTATTTTGGAATATAGTTGAAAGTGTAGCCTTTGTTATCTTTATGAATATTTTCATGAACTCTTACTATAAGAAGAAAAGTAAAAAGCAGTAGCTTGGAAGATAAAACATAATACCAAGTTGGTTTAATGACTGACCTGGTATTTTTTATTATCCTAAAAAAATATTTTATTTCTGTATTGCAATTATAAATTATCGTAATACAATAATTATAAAAAGGAATAAGAAAAAGATAGATAGTTTCATGGAAGAGAGGAATAGATATGCTTCCAGAAAAGAAAAGACAAATAGGTTCAATCGTTGGAATGCTGATAATGATGGCAATTTTAGTGTTTGCTAACTTAGGTGGAACATGGAATGTTCTTAGAATTACATTATTAGTAATTGGAGTAACGGGTGTAGTTGGCAGTGCTATATACAGAATCATCCAGATTTTGAGAGGATAGAAAAATGAAAAAGTTTATTTTGAATTTGCTGACAGTTTTTGCTTGGATTTACCAAATATTTTGCGTAATAGGAATAATTATGTGGATCGTTATGGGTGGTGTTATGTTATTTGGCATAAGAAATCCAGATTTTCGCGCTGGCTTTGAAGAGGGTATGGGTATAAAAGGCGTATCAGTTGATAGCTATATAGGTGCAATAGTGGTTGGGTTGCTATCACTGATCATGATGAGCGTTGCAGCCTTTTTAATCTGTCGATATGCCAGATTAATTGTTAAAAATATCAAGCAAGAAGTTTACTTTGCTGATAGTAATTTGAATTTACTCAAGAAATTATTAATTTCAGTTGCTGGATATACCATTATTTCAATAATAGATTACATTATTTTCATAACTCACCGCACTTGGTTCGCTAAATCCTCGAATAATGTATTGTACCCAAGTGGTGTGACAACTGGCTTGCTCTTCCTAGCAGTACTATACGTAGTCTACTTGGTATTCAAATATGGAATGAAAGTTCAAGAAGATGCAGATTCGATTATTTAGAAAGGTTGGTATGGATGATTGAAGTGACACTAGATTTTATGCTCTTGAAGCGAAAGATGTCTTCAAAGGAGCTGGCAGAGAAGGTTGGCATCACGCCGGCTAACCTGTCAATCCTAAAGACAGGAAAGGCGCATGGCGTTCGCTTCGACACGTTGAGCAAGATCTGTGAAGTCTTGGATTGTCAACCAGGGGATTTATTAGTTTATAAAAAAGATGAAGAATAAAATGCAAAATCAGTCCGAAAAATGACAGAATTGGACGGTTTTACCTTTTACATGAATGATGGGAATATGATTAATTTAAAAGGATAAAAGATTATTTCCTGGGAGATAATCGCTGAATTGGAGCTGATTAACTGTTAACGAAAATATGGAAATTTGTAGAAAATTATAGAAATATTTGACATAATATTCATTAGAAAGTTAAACATGGAAGTGAATATTATGACAATTTTAAAACCTAAAGATGTCGCTGATCGTTTAGGAATAACCACTAGAACCCTCCAAACATGGGATCGAAAGGGTATTTTTAAAGCTAAGCGCTCTCCTACTAATCGCAGATTCTATACAGAAGATCAAATAAATCAATATTTGAGCAAAAATAGTCTAAGCTCAAATAAAAAACAAGTTGCTTATGCCAGAGTATCAACTTATGGTCAAAAAGATGACTTAAAAGATCAATTAAGCTATATTCGACAATACGCTAACGCACAAGGTATCGTATTAGACGAAGAAATAAGCGATATTGGCAGCGGCTTAAACTATAAACGGCAAAAATGGAATAATCTTCTAGACGAAGTAATGAACAACAAAATAGATAAAATTTATATTACTTATAAAGATAGATTTATCCGTTTTGGCTATGATTGGTTTGAAAACCTATGTAAAAAGCATGGGACTGAAATAATTGTTTTGAATAATATTGACACTAGTCCTGATAAAGAACTGGTTGATGATCTGATAAGTATAATTCATGTGTTTTCATGCAGACTATATGGCTTAAGAAAGTACAAGAAAAAGATTAGAGGCGAGTACTTAAATGACGATCAAGACACAAGTAGTTAAGCTAAAAGTTAATAAGACCATGCAAAAGCATCTTGATGCTCTATGCGACTATCGTCGATACTGCTGGAATAAAGGCTTAGAAACTTGGCAATTAATGTATGAAGCTCATACATTAAACCAAAAAGATAATCCCAGTCCTAACGAACGCAGAGTCCGTGATGAACTAGTCGCAAATAAAGCCGACTGGCAATATGATTTGTCTGCCAGATGTTTACAATTAGCGATTAAAGACTTAGCTAATGCTTGGAAGAACTTCTTTGATAAGTCACAACCTGATTGGGGAATACCTAGTTTTAAATCTAAGAAAGCTCCCAGACAAGGCTTTAAAACTGATAGAGCTAAGATCGTTAATGGTAAGCTTCGCCTTGATCGTCCAAGAAGCATTTCAAAAGAGTCTTGGTTTGATTTAAAAAGCTATGAAGCTCTAAAGATGGATGAAGTCAAAGTAGTAAGTGTCTTCAAAGAAAAAGATAATTATTATGCGGCTCTTCCTTATGAAGAAGAAATTGAACTAAAAGCTAAAACCCAGCAAAAGACAGCAGTTGATGTCAATGTTGGCCACTTTAACTATACCGAGGGGCAAATCAATATTTTGCCTGCTAAATTGCAAAAGCTTTATAAGCGTATTAAGCATTATCAAAGAATGCTGGCACGTAAAAGAGAATTTAACGGTAAGTTAGCTACAAAATCAAATAATTACTTTGCAGTGAGAACCAAACTGCAAAGAGATTATCGCAAAGCAGCTAATATTCAAAACGATCTATTACAAAAATTTACTACTAAGCTTGTTAATAATTACGATCAAATTGTAATTGAAGATTTGGCAGTCAAAGAAATGATGATGACGCATGTAGCTTCAAAAGGAATGCAGAGATCACTTTTTAGCAAGTTTAGACGAATACTAACTTATAAGTGTGAATGGTATGGCAAAGAATTAATCTTGGCTGATAAAACATACCCATCAACTCAAAGATGCATGGTACCAAACATAATGAGTATGTCTGTTATGAGTGTGGCTACAAGAATGATCGAGATGAAAATGCAGTTTTAAATCTTTTAGCTTTGGCAAAATAAAGAAAATAAACAGGGCTGGCTAGGTCCTTAAGCTGTAAGAGCTAGTCAATGTGATTACTCCTATTTGGAATATCAGAATACTAGTGAAGACGATAGTAAATGAAACAAAGAAAGGAAAAATATATCTTTCTGATATGTAGGAAATTCGTATTCTTCTACATATTTTCATGTTTTATATAGCAGGAAAGAAAAATGCTGTACTTAATTTATATTGTGCTCGGTTTGTTAATCATTTTAGCCGTTAATTACGCCGTTACAGCATTCTTAGCTGTTCATGATTTGCTTGAAAATAGAGAAAAAGATCAATTAAGTTTTGGGGATGCATTCAAGAAATACTTCGCCAAGAACAACAACATTCCGACTAAGTTTTCGGATTTGTTTAATTAGCTGAAAATTTCCTTGAAGTAAGAACAATGAATAATGAAAAATTTGCTCGTGAAAACAAACGAATTATTGAAGGCATGGGAATTGGAGCATTTGTTGGACCAATATTAGCTCTTGTGATGATGTATGTTAAGACCGCTGGTTCGCCTCAACCTTTTCAAATTATTATGTCGATGGGAGCTGGATTGGCTTTCGGTCTAATGATTGGTGGCATTATGTCCGCAAGTTTAGTCCTTAATAAAACGGTCGCATCAAAGATTCCATGGCAGAAGAAAGTGTTGAAACTTGCTCCTCAAGTTATTGGTACAGGAGTAGTGGTTGCTTCAGCTAGTGTAGTGATTACTTTAGTAACCAATTGGGGGTCAGTTGATATTGTAAAAACAATTTTTTCAACCGATACTTTATGGCAGTTCTTTGACGGTGTACTTC
>SFNX01000044.1 GCA_004552595.1 Lachnospiraceae bacterium
ACAGAACCGTTTCAATCATCATCGGCTAGAACTGGTGCCGAGGACAGGGTCTAAAATATGACTGGGAATTAAAAGTGAAACAGAAAGGATTAACCTTTGGTTAGACGAGTCTGAAACCAGAATATATAGATTACAACTTAAAAGGAGGCCAATCCAATGGACAGTCCAATTACAATAAGTTGAGGAGCTAAACTAGAAGATCTCAGTGGTTTAGCTCCTCTCTTTTTTTGTATAAAATAAAGTACAAGACAAAATACTTAAAATTATTTAATTAAAAATATTGACATAAATTTATGACGAATATATAATCTCAATAAATTTAGTTAAAATTCTTTAATTAAATTACAGAAAAATAGAAATAGAGTCATATGACCTATGAAAAAGTTTAAAAGAGGAGAAAAGAAAATGTTTGAAAAGGTTAAAGAAATTATTGTAGACACAATCGGATGTAATGCAGATGATGTAAAGCTTGAGTCAAGACTTGAAGAGGATCTTTCAATGGATTCACTTGACGCTGTTCAGGTTAACATGAACATTGAAGAGCAGCTTGGAATTACAATTCCTGATGAGATGTTAACAGAGCTTAAGAGTGTTAAGGATATTGTTGAGTATTTAGAGAACAATGGACAGTAATAAGATTCATCCACTTAATATTATAAAGAATATACGTCAGAGACGATTTGTCAGAGAAATAAATGCTGATGAAGGTCTTTCTGCCAAGAACAGGATTTATTACATAATTGACAAGGGTTCATTTATAGAAACGAACAAAAAGCTTAAGTTTTCTAACCCGATAGAGTTTCCTGAATATGAAGAAAAGTATAATAAGGCAGTTAACAAGACTAACATGAACGAAGCAGTTATTACAGGAATTGCAAGCATTGAAGGCATTAAGTGCGTGCTAGCAGTAATGGATAAGCGTTTTTTCATGGCAAGTATGGGACGTGTAGTCGGTGAAAAGATAACTGCAGCAGTTGAGCTTGCCGATAGAAAGAAGCTACCGTTAATTATATACTGCGCGTCAGGTGGTGCGAGAATGCAAGAAGGCATTTTCTCACTTATGCAAATGGCTAAGACGTCTGCGGCAATAGAAAAATTCAGCTCAAATGGCGGACTATATATTGCTGTATTGACAAATCCGACAACCGGCGGTGTTACGGCAAGCTTTGCTTCCTTAGCAGACATTACTCTTGCAGAGCCTAAGGCACTGATTGGATTTGCAGGACCAAGAGTTATTGAGCAGACAATAGGCAAGAAGCTTCCTGAAGGATTTCAGACTGCTGAATACTTAAAAGAGCACGGCTTTATTGATGAAATAGTTCCAATAAAGGAGCAGAGAGAAGTGCTTGCAAAGCTGTTAAGACTTCATATGCCAAAAACTGTCCCGGTTGAAAAGGTTAAGCACATTGTAAATGCTACAGGAAACAGTGCAAAGAAATTATTACGCTTAAACAAGAAGACGTATATTCAATTGAAGGTTAAATAAAATGGAAAGCAAAAATTTAGCTTCGGAAAAAGTCAGACTGTCAAGATGGCAGGACAGACCGTCGGCAGATGACTACATAAAAGCATTATTTACAGATTTTATTGAGCTTCATGGTGATAAGCTTTCATATGATGACAAGTCAATAATCGGCGGCGTAGCAAGCTTTCATGGTATGAGTGTAACGGTTATCGGTCAGAGAAAGGGACATACTATTGAGGAAAGTGCCAACGTTAATTTCGGAATGACAAATCCTGAAGGATACAGAAAAGCATTAAGACTTATGAGACAGGCAGAGAAATTTGACAGACCGATAATTACATTTGTTGATACACCGGGTGCATATCCCGGAGTTGAAGCGGAAGAACATGGGCAGGGAGAAGCAATTGCAAGAAATCTTGCAATAATGAGCGGACTTAAGGTTCCAATCATTTCGATAATAATAGGTCAGGGAAACAGCGGCGGTGCACTTGGAATTTGTGTTGCTGATGAAATATGGATGCTTGAAAATTCTGTATTTTCAATACTTTCACCAGAAGGCTTTGCATCAATTCTCTGGAAGGATTCTTCAAGAAGAGATGAAGCCTGTGAGCTTATGAAACTAACGGCGCAGGATTTGTATGATTATAAAATAATAGATGGAATAATCAACGAGCCAAAAGGCGGGGCGCATATGAATCCTGAAGAGGTAATTGCCAAATTAGATGAAATGCTTTATGAAAGATTAAATGTTCTGTCTATTCTTCCAAAGGAAGTATTAATTAAAAACAGATATAAGAAATATAGGGTTATGTAATGAATGGATTAAGATTCCACGGATTTGGTCATTATGCACCGGATAACCGTATTGATAATAACAAAATAAGCGAAGGTCTTGATACTAACGATGAATGGATAAGGACAAGAACCGGAATTAAGAACAGACATTTCGTAAGTGAAGGACAGTTAAATTACGAAGTTGCAAAAAATGCTTGCGAACGAGCAATTAAAGATGCGGGAATTGATAAAGATGATATTTCATATTTAATTGTATGTTCATTCTGTGCTGAGTTCCCGGTTCCATCACTTGCATGTATGGTACAGGAAGAACTTGGAATTAAGGATACATGTACATGCTTTGATATAAATGCTGCATGTTCGGGCTTGTTATGAGAGGACTTTTGCTTGAGGAGGCAATTGACTCTGATTATAAGAATAAAAAATATGGAATCGTTATAGGAAGCGAAGTAATCTCAAAGCATCTTGATATGACAGACAGAGGTTCATGTATTTTATTCGGTGACGGTGCAGGCGCCTTAGTAGTAAGCCTTGATAAGGATGCAATATATGCTCATACATCGGGCTCAAAAGGCAGCTACGAAGTGCTTCGCGTGGGCGGAAAAAATTATAATAATAGTTTTGTTTACATGAACGGTTCTGAAGTATTTAAATTTGCAGTTTCAACAATTCCAAAATGCATTGATGAAGTTCTTAAAAAAGCGTCTCTTACTATGGAGGACATTGACCTTGTAGTATGTCACCAGGCCAATAAGAGAATAATTGATGCAGTAAGACTTAAATATAAGGAATCGGAAGAGAAATTCCCTATGAACATCAATGAATACGGAAATACGTCTGCAGCAAGTGTTCCGATTTTATTATCCGAATTACATGAAAAGGGAATACTTAAAAAGGGAATGAAAGTCATATTAACAGGATTTGGAGCAGGCCTTACCTGGGCCGCAAACTTAGTGGAGATTTAAGAATGAAAATAAATGAAATATTTGGAATAAAATATCCGATAATTCAGGGCGGTATGGCAAATATTGCAATAGGTGAATTTGCAGCAGCAGTATCAAATGCAGGAGGTCTTGGACTTATCGGTGCCGGGGGAATGAATGCAGAAGGCTTAAGGGAAAACATAAGAAAATGTAAGTCTTTAACTGATAAGCCTTTTGGTGTAAACATCATGCTTATGAATCCTGAAGCAGATAAAATGGCTGAAGTAGTTATTGAAGAAGGCGTAAAAATCGTAACTACAGGCGCAGGCTTTCCAACAAAATATATGCCAAAGTGGAAGGAAGCAGGAATATTTGTAATGCCTGTTGTTTCTTCTGCAATTGTTGCAAAGAAAATGGAAAAAGAAGGTGCCGATGCACTTATAGCGGAAGGCTGTGAAAGCGGAGGCCATGTAGGCGAGATGACTACAATGGCATTAGTACCACAGATTGTTGATGCTGTATCTATTCCGGTAATTGCAGCAGGAGGAATAGCTGATGGAAGACAGCTTGCAGCTGCATTTGCACTTGGAGCAGATGGTGTACAGATTGGTACGGTACTTCTTGCAACTAACGAATGTCCTATTCATGATAATTATAAGCAGGCAGTAATAAAAGCGAAGGATAATGACACAATTGTAACCGGAAGAATTGCCGGTACGCCTGTAAGAATTATTAAGAATTCAATGGCAAGAGAGTATGTAAAAAGAGAAAAAGAGGGTGCTGACAAGATGGATCTTGAGCAGTATACACTCGGATCATTAAGAAGAGCAGTATTTGACGGAGATACTCAGACAGGCTCTCTTATGGCAGGACAGGTGTGCGGACTTGTTAAGGAAGTAAAGTCCATTAAAGAAGTGCTTGAAGAAATGGTAGCTAAAGCAGACGAAGTAATGAAGAATCTTAAATAAAGAAGGAAGAAGATATGGTTGTTTTTGCATATGCAGGTCAGGGAAGCCAGTATGTATCAATGGGAACAGATATATATGAAGCATTTCCGGAATACAAAAAAGTACTTGATAAATTTGACGATTATGAAAATATTAAAGAGCTGATGAAATCCGGACCAGAAGAAATGCTTACTGAGACGGAAAATACACAGCCGGCATTTGCACTTTTTGCAGCAGGGGTAACTGAGGTACTAAGGGCAAATGGAATTAATCCAGATGGAGCATTGGGACTTAGCTTAGGCGAGTACGGTGCGCTTTATGCAGCTGGAGTTTTCAGTGTTGATGACTATGTAAACACTGTTGCATACAGAGGAAAGGTCATGCAGGAGGCTGCAAAAGGACTTAACTGTGCAATGTCTGCAATACTTGGACTTGATGCGGGTGCAGTAAAAAAAACAGTCGATGAGTGTGCTGTTATCCTTGATAAGACAGGCGGATATGTAACAGTTGCAAATTATAACTGCAGCGGACAGTATGTAATATGCGGTGATGAGGAGGCAGTTTCATATACAGAGGAAAAGCTTAAGGAAGCAGGAGCAAAAAGATGCCTAAGACTTAAGGTCAGTGGTCCGTTCCATACAAAATTTATGCAGCCTGCAGCTGATAAGCTTAAGAAAAGACTTGATGAAATCAATATTAATGAAGCAAAAATTCCGGTTGCTCTTAATGCAACGGGAGATTTCCTTAATAAAGATGATGACTTAAGAGCACTTCTTGAAAAACAGATTCGTTCAAGTGTTTATTTTGAAGATGACGTGAAGAAATTCTTAGATAAAGGTGCTGACGTGTTCATTGAAATAGGGCCGGGAAAAGTAATAACAGGATTTATAAATAAGATTGCAAAGGCATGCGGTAAGGAAGTAAAGGTATATACGATAGATAAGGCTGATGATTTGAAGGCAGTTATTGAGGAGCTTTCATAGGTTTTATAAAGGTGACATATGAGTGATAGAAATGTAGCAGTAGTAACAGGCGGCAGCAGAGGAATCGGTAGAGCGGTCGCAATACAGTTGGCAAAGTCAGGAAATGACGTGGCAGTTATTTATCGCGGTAACAAGGAAAAGGCAGAAGAGGTTGTTGATATAATCAAGTCATTTGGAGTTGATGCGATAAGTATACAGGCTGATGTTTCGAGTTCTTCAGATTGTAAGGAAGCAATATCAAAGGTTAAGGAAGCCTTTGGTAAAGTCAACATTTTAGTAAACAATGCAGGAATTACAAGAGACGGACTGTTAATCAGAATGAAGGATTCTGACTTTGATGATGTAATAAATGCTAACCTTAAAGGTACTTTTTACATGATGCGTGAGTGTATTCCGTTAATGCTTAAGGCAGATGTTAAAAAGATAATAAATATAAGCTCTGTTGCAGGTGTACTTGGCAATCAGGGACAGGCAAACTATTCGGCAAGTAAAGCAGGTGTTATAGGTCTTACTAAATCAGCCGCAAGAGAATATGCCTCAAAGAAAATTAATATTAATGCAATTGCTCCTGGAATGATTGAAACAGACATGACGGGCGATATGAATGAAAAAGCGAGAGAAGGTGTTATCGCCACCGTTCCTTTTAAGCAGATGGGAAAAGCAGAGGATATCGCATTTGCTGTGGATTTTCTTGCAGGAAAAGGTTCTGACTACATTACGGGACAGGTATTATGTGTTGATGGAGGAATGGCAATATGAGAAGAGTAGTTGTTACCGGAATTGGAATGATTACACCTGTTGGAAATAATACATCCGATTCATGGAATGCAGTTAAAAACGGTGAATGCGGAATCGGACCGATTACTCACTATGACACGACCGGCAGAAAAGTAACTCTTGCAGGAGAAGTGAAGGGGTATGATCCGAGCACTACAATTGATCCAAAAGAGCTTAGGAAGATGGACAGATTTGTACAGTTTGCAATGACAGCGGCAAGTGAGGCCGTAGAAGCAAGCGGTATTGATTTTGCATCTGAAAATACTGAAAGAGCCGGCGTAATTATTTCAAGCGGAATTGGTGGGTTTGCAACAATTCAGTCTGAGATTATTAAGGGTAACGAGAAAGGCTACGACAGAGTTTCACCTTACTTTATTCCTCAGATTATTTCGAATATGGCAGCAGGTCAGATCGCAATAAAGTACGGACTTAACGGTATGTGTTCATGTGTAGTTACCGCATGTGCAGGCGGAACAAATGCAATAGGCGATGCCTTCCACAGAATAAGAGACGGCTATGAAGACGTTATGCTTTGCGGCGGAACCGAGGCGTGCATAACTGAAATCGGAATCGGTGGATTCACATCAATGAGAGCACTTCACACAGGAAATGACCCTAAGAGAGCATCAATTCCTTTTGATAAGGACAGAAGCGGTTTTGTAATGGGCGAGGGTGCAGCAGTTCTGGTGCTTGAGGAAGAAGAGCATGCAAAAAAAAGAGGTGCTAATATTTATGGCGAGGTAGTAGGATACGGCGCAAACTGTGATGCAAATCATATTACAGCCCCGTTAGAGGACGGCTCAATGGCAGCTAAGTGTTTAACTCTTGCATTAAATGATGCAAATGTTAAGCCTGAAGACATTGATTATATAAACGCACACGGAACAAGTACACACCTTAATGATTCAGGCGAGACTAAAGCAATTAAACTTGCATTTTCAGAGCATGCAAAAAAGCTTATGGTAAGCTCAACAAAGTCAATGACAGGACATTTGCTTGGTGCTGCAGGTGCGGTTGAAGCAGGCTTTAGTGTATTAGCACTTAAGGACGGATTTGTTCCTGCAACAATCGGATATGAGAACTTTGATGAAGAGTGTGACCTTGATATCGTTCCAAATGTCGGAAGAAATAAAGATATTAAATATGCTGTGTCAAATTCACTTGGATTTGGCGGACATAATGCATGCTTGGTATTTAAGAAGTATTAAATAAGTGCTTTTGAGAAAGCTTTGAAAGGAAGTAATATGGAACTTAGCAATAAAGAAATAATGGAAATACTTCCACACAGATATCCGTTTTTACTTGTGGATAAGGTTGTTGATTATGAACCGGGTAAGTGGGCAGAAGGAATAAAGTGTGTTTCGGCAAATGAGATGCAGTTTCTCGGTCATTTTCCGAACGAGCCTGTAATGCCGGGAGTACTGATTATCGAAGCGCTTGCGCAGGTTGGAGCAATTGCTGTTCTTACGGAGGAAGAGAATAAAGGAAAGCTTGTGTTTTTTGGCGGAATTAAAAATGCAAGATTTAAGAAAAAGGTTGTTCCGGGAGATGTTCTCACTATGAAATGTGAACTTATCGCAAGAAAGGGACCGATTGGATTCGGAAAAGCAGTTGCGCTTGTTGATGGCAAGGTCGCAGCATCTGCTGAACTCACTTTTGCGATAGAATCATAGTTGTGTTATATTAAAAATATGTTAGAAGAAGTGTTCAGCGAAGTGTATAATAAATTTAAACTGCATTTTTATAAAAAGCTGTTTGAAAGACTTGGAGACAGAGAAACGTCACTTACTACAGTGGAGACTTTTTGTATGGAGACAATTTATGCAATGAAGTCACCTACAATTAATGAGTTTGCAACGTTTCTTGGTATTTCCACGCCAAATGCAGCATATAAAGTAAACAGTCTTGTAAAGAAAGGCTATCTTGAAAAGATTCAGTCAGAGGATGATAAAAGAGAATTTCATTTAAGGCCTACGAAAAAGTATTTTGACTATTACGATGTGAGCAATGCCTACAGAAGTAAGGTTATGGAGAGGGCAGCTGAGAGATTTTCAGAGGATGAGCTTAAAAAGCTAGAGGAAATGCTGACAATCATTTCAGAAGAGCTGATGAAGGAAGCAGATTATCAGAAACATGAATAAATTTACCCGGCAAATAAAGCCGGGTTTTTTATTTGAGATTTTCGATTTTTTATTTTGATATAAAAATGTGTTGACAAAGTTTAAACATGAGAGTATATTAACTGTACTAGATGTGTTAATACAGTTAGAATTAAAATAATTTTTTGAAAGGGAGGAAAAATGATCACACTTGATTATAGAGATAAACGACCTATATATGAGCAGATTATTGAAGGAATACAAAAGCTGATTATATCTGAAGTTTTTAAAGTTGATGAAAAACTTCCTTCAGTGAGAAGTCTCGCAATGGAAATGTCAATAAACCCCAATACTATTCAACGTGCATATATGCAGCTTGAGCAGGAAGGATGGATTTATTCGGTAAAAGGAAAAGGAAATTTCGTCAGTGAAAAAGAAAGATGGCTTTCATCTAAAAAGAAAGTTGCGCTTGATACACTGCGTAAGGAAATTGAGAAGGCTAAGGAGCTTGGAGTTACAAAAGAAGAAATTATTAATCTTTTGTAGGTATTAGACAGAATATTTAAGAAGGGATATGAAATGATAGAAGTAACAAATATTACAAAATCTTTTGATGATATCAAAGCAATTGACTCTGTTACGGCAAGCATTCAGGAAGGACAGGTATTCGGACTTATCGGTACTAACGGAGCCGGAAAGTCAACATTTTTAAGAATACTATGCGGTGTATTAAAGCCTGAAGCAGGAAATGTAACAATTGACGGTGAAGATGTGTATGAAAATGAAAGGGTTAAGCAGAAAGTATTTTATATATCTGATGAACAGCACTTTTTCAGGGGCTTAACTCCAATAGAGATGCGAGATTTTTATGCAAATGTATATGAGAATTATGATAAAGAAAAATTCAATACATTATTAAAGAAGTTCGGACTTGATGAAAACAGGAAAATTTCAACCTTTTCAAAGGGTATGAAAAAACAGCTGTCAGTAATTCTTGGAATAAGTGCGAATACAAAATATCTTCTCTGTGATGAGACGTTTGACGGACTTGACCCTGTAATGAGACAGGCAGTGAAAAGTTTATTTGCAGCCGAAATGGAAGATAACGGGATGACTCCTATTATTGCAAGCCACAACTTAAGAGAGCTTGAGGACATATGCGACCATGTCGGTCTTTTGCATAAGGGAGGAATTCTTTTCTCTAAAGATTTAGATGATTTGAAATGCAACATTCATAAAATACAGTGTGTATTTAATACAGATGAGGCGGCAAAAGAATTTATTGATAATATGAAACCGGTAAATACCGAGGTCAGAGGAAGACTTTATACAATTACGGTTAATGGAACAAGAGATGAGATTGATGATGCTATTGCAACATCAGATACACTATTTGCTGAGGTACTTCCACTCTCGCTTGAAGAAATATTTATTAGCGAGACAGAGGTTAAGGGATATGATATTAGAAATCTTATTCTTTAATAAGATTGGAAACGAGGATAGACATGAAGAATATTATTAAAAATAACCTAAAACAGAAAATATGGTTAACAGGCTGCGTAACATTATTGTTTGCGTTAGTCGGACCTATGATGCTTTTGATGTCATATGAGAATGAGAAGAAATTTGCCTTGACAAAGGAATCGCTTATTCAGGCAATGGAGCGCTTCTTCTTACCTAACATTTTTTGCGATTTTGTACCGACAATAATTGCGTGTGCAGTAATTGCAGTTGTATTTTTCGGGTATTTGTTTTCTAAAAAGCAGGTTGATTTATATCATTCAATACCTGTAAACAGAAAGAATTTATTTATATGCAATTACATTTCCGGCGTTATAGTATATTTAATTGCTCTTTTTGTAGATAATGTACTCTGTATTCTTGTAGCAATTCCAAATCAGTTTATGAGTGCTACTTCATGGAAGAATTTAATTATTGCTTTACTTATCAATACAGTACACTTTTTATTCGGCTATTCAGTTACAATTATCGGTATTATGCTTACAGGTAATGTACTTACTGCTGTTGGAGGTACTGCTGCAATATCTTTGTTCTTTCCTGCAGTATTTGAAATCAGTAAGTATTTGGAAGGATACTTCTATGTGACATATTCGGGTAATTATTCCGTGAACCCTGCCCTCACTGTGAAGTACTCATGGCTTTCTCCTTTATCTTCATATGCAACTATAATTGATAGATGCTTAAATATGAACAATTATTATTATTTCGAAGATTCTTTCTCAGTAATACCGGCACTTATTATGCCTCTTATAATGACAATTGTTGCAGTAGTTGCAGGATATTTAATTTATACTAAGAGACCATCAGAAGCTGCAGGAAGAGCTATAGCTTTCAGTAAATTACGTAGATTTATTGAAATTCCGCTTGTTATAATTTGCGGACTTCTTGGTGTCGTATTTACAACAAGTTCGGTTAATACATATAAGAGTGTATGGGTATGGATTGGACTTGTACTTGGAGTTTTATTATCACACTTTGTACTTGAAGTAATTATTAATGAAAGCTTTAAGTCAATACTGTCACATAAGATTCAGCTTTTATGTACGCTTGCAGCTACTTGTGCAATAGTGCTAGTATTCTTCTTCGATATGACAGGTTATGATAAGTTCATTCCTGATAAAAACAAAGTCGTATCTTGTGGTGTTTATTTTGATGATATTGATACTAATTTAAATATTATGGAAGTATCTGAAAATGTTAACAATAACGGCTTCTATGAAGTCTCCTATAAAGACGGAGCGACGTATGCTTTTGCTAACAGGTTTACGGATGCAGCGATTATCGAAAAGATTATTGGAATAGCAAGTATCGGCACTACATGTGTAGATGATATGATTGAAGAAAAATACAATAATAATGATTCTGCATATTACTACGAAAGAGACTATTACTCAAAAGCATCAGCTAAAGAATCAGTTAATATATCACTTGAGGACAGTGAAGAAGAAGGATTATCTTACGATGAAGAATATAAAAAGGCTAAGCAGTGGATGGAAACGAACGGAATTCACAAGCTTGAAAATGAAAACGTAAGAAAAACTTCTATCAGGGTATGTTATGAATTAAACGGCGGCAAAATCGTCACAAGATATTACAATATTCCTTTATCCAAGGTATTAAGTGCAATAAACGAAGTATATAAAACAGAAGAATACAAGGATGTTCACTTTAATTTGGATGATGAAGTTAAAAAGGATGTAATACACAAGGTTGATGTGTATGACGGATTTGAAAGTAAGATAGTATCTGTTACAGGGGATGAGAAGGACAGACTTTTAAGAACATATTTATCTGAGCTTAAAACGATGGATATTGACACTATTAGCAATGTACCGATTGGAAGAATTGCTCCGCTTGTTAAGGTATCGGATGTATATGATGAAACATTCTCAGGATATTACATTTATCCTGAATTTACCAAGACAATCGATCTTATTAAGTCTTATGGAGCCGATACGAAATATTTAACAAACGAAATATCAGTTGATGAACTTATTTCAATAGGCGTTAATGCTTACAACCGTTACGGCTACAGTAATGATGAAACACTTTATGTTGATAACTTAACATATGATATCGAAAATGATGCCGAATTCTTAAAGGAGTTTGCGCCAAAGATTATTAATTCAAACAATGCCTGGACAAACAATCTTCTTATCTCAGAGAAGACAAATAGTGATAATACAGGGATTGATATAAGCGCAACTATTAAGCCTGATAAAGGAATCCAGAAATATTGCTCACTTATTATTAAAGACGGAAAGGTTCCTGAAAGGATAGATAAAGACATAGTTATCGGAATATATAAAGAAAACAGATAAATTAAGCGTGTGATGTGGCTTCATATATGTTAAAGTGATATGATGAAAGAAAAATTAAGAATTGAGACATATATGAAGAACCGCGTTACATACTTAGATCTTGCAAAGGGTATTGGCATAATTCTTGTCGTACTCGGACATATGGAAAATATAAGCTCAGAACTTAGAATATGGATATCTTCGTTTCATATGCCGCTTTTCTTCGTTATCTCGGGAATGCTTCTAGCCCTAAAGGGAGCAGATAAACCGATTATTAACGACGTTAAAAGCGGCGATGAGATGAAGATTTTTGTCGTTAAGACAGCTAAAGGTCTGCTAGTGCCTTACCTTTGGTTCTCACTTATTTATATTCCCATTGATATTATGAATTTGTTCATTCATAATGTCGACACACATACGTTTATTCAGAATATTCTTGATTCACTGACATTTAGCGGGGTATCTGTAATGTGGTTTCTGCCGGCACTGTTTTTGGCAGAAATAGTTGCAATGTTTATTATTTCCAGGGCAAGAAAATATCCTCTAATGATTGTCTTTTCACTCTCATTATCGGTTATTTCATATGTAATATGGACTAATATTAAGCTTTTGTATGATGCATATTCATCAATTTACTTTTTTGCCACTACTCTTGGATTTGTAAGGGTATTTTTACGTGCCATTACATTGAATTTTCATGTTGTGATCGGATTTTTAATGTATAAATTAATTGAATATGCAAAGGATAAATGGATTAAGGATAATGATAATAGAGTAAGGGGATTTGATATTGCAGCAGGTGTCATTTTATTTGCTGTTAATATGGGACTTTGCCTTAAAAATGGTGCTGTTGACAATCATTTCTTAACGCTTAATAATCTTTTCTTATATTATTTATGTGCATTTATCGGTTCGATGGCGATAATACTTATATGTAAAGGGATAAATTCAATTCCGTTTATTGAATATTTTGGAAAGAATTCGTTAATAATAATGGCTACACATCTGCAGTGCTACATTCTTTATGCAGGGATTCTTATTGCTATTGCCATTGATGCTTATGTGACAAGGGCAAAATCTTACGTATATATGTTTAATTCAGTAGTGTTTACTATGCTTATTGAAGTAGCAATAATTACCGTTATTAACAGGTTCTTCCCGTTTATCATAGGGAAAGGCAGCATTAAGGAATTATTTAAAAAATAGCTACCACTTTTTCTTGTATTCACCGGGAGTGATATTTTCAACTTTCTTAAAGCTTCGTATGAAATAATTGACGTCTTCATAGCCTACGCGGTTGGCTATTTCGGTAGTCGATAAATCACTGAATCTGAGAAGGTGCTTAGCTTTTGTGATTCGCATATTTATTATATAGTTATTGACGCTTGTGCCGTATTGCTCCTTGAACATATGCGAAAGATAGTATTTGCTTATTCCGTATTTTAATGAGAGAAAGTCAAGCCTTATATCTTTATTATAGTTTTCTTCAATATATTCTCTGATAAGTCTTAAATCTTTTCTTTTCTCTGATGAAAATGATGACTCATTATCGTTTAATGATTTATTCCAGCTTTCCTTCATAATGTTTAAAAGAAGTGAGCTTAGCTTCTCATGAATCTCCATATCTTTAAGATATGATGATGAATCAGCAATTGTATGTATTTCATCTATAATATCTGTAATTATTTTCGGGTCGGGAGCCCTGAATACTACTTTGCCACCGCGTTCCTTGTATTTTTCATAAATTGCATCCATATTTGTTCCGTAAAAATGAACCCATTTAAGCGTCCATAAATCCGATGAGGATGTATGTTCATAAGCGTTCATGCAGTTTAAAAACACGCAGTCGCCCGGCTGCACATTGTATTCTTCCGATAAGTATTTAACACTTCCGGAGCCCTTCGTAACGATAAAAAACAAAAAAGACGACAGATTTTCACGAAATGAAGTATGCCTTTTTATCGATGTAAGTTCTCCGACTTCCTGTAAAAAGGTGAGGTTTGATTTAGCAAAATTTGACGGGGTATAAATAGTTCGTTTTGAATTAACTAAAGGTCCCGCAAAATATCCGTTATTAAGTTCCTTTTTGTTTTCAATTTTACCCATAAGACATTATTAACACACTTTACCCGGAATTGCAAAGCAAGATTGTGCTATTATTTAACAAGATTATCTATTTAATTATGTATTTATTGTTGTAAAATATAGACATTACGGGTGAGGAAGCACCAAAAATACATAATAACAATTGTGCTAATATGCGACAATTACAGGAGGACTATATATAATGAAAAAAGCGCTTATTACAGGTGTTACAGGACAGGACGGATCATATCTTTCAGAGTTCCTTTTAGAGAAGGGATATGAGGTTCACGGCGTAATCAGAAGATCTTCGGTAGATTACAGAGAGAGAATTGCACATCTTGAGGGAACAAAGAATTTCCATCTTCATTACGGAGATCTTTCGGATTCATCAAGCATTATGTCTCTTGTCGGAACGATAAGACCGGACGAAATTTACAACCTTGCCGCACAGTCTCACGTACAGGTAAGCTTTGATGTTCCTGAATATACAGCAGATGTTGTAGCAACAGGAGTATTAAGAGTATTAGAAGCAGTAAGACTTTGCGGACTTACGGACACATGTAAGATTTATCAGGCTTCAACCTCAGAGCTTTACGGTAAGGTTGAAGAGGTTCCGCAGAGAGAGACAACTCCTTTCCATCCATACAGCCCATATGCCGTTGCTAAGCAGTATGGATTCTGGATTGTTAAGGAATATCGTGAGGCCTATAACATGTTCTGCTGTTCGGGAATTTTATTCAATCACGAATCAGAGAGAAGAGGAGAGACATTCGTTACAAGAAAGATTACTCTGGCAGCAGCACGTATTGCACAGGGCAAGCAGGATAAGCTTTATCTTGGTAACTTATCATCGCTTCGTGACTGGGGATATGCAAAAGATTACGTTGAGTGTATGTGGTTAATTCTTCAGAATGATAAGCCTGAGGATTTCGTAATTGCAACAGGAGAGCAGCATTCAGTACGTGAATTTGCTGAGCTTGCATTCCACCATGCAGGAATCGAGCTTATTTGGCAAGGCGAAGGAATGGATGAAAAGGGAATCGATAAGGCTACCGGTAAGGTAATAGTTGAAGTAAGTCCTGATTTCTATCGCCCTACAGACGTTGTAAACCTCTGGGGTGACCCTACAAAGGCTAAGACTGAGCTTGGCTGGAATCCTACGAAGACAAGCTTTGAACAGCTCGTTAAGATTATGGTTGAGCACGATATGGCTAAGGTTGCCGTAGAACGTGCGGAAGAGCATATCAAGATGAACTTAGAAGAGTATCTTGAAAAAGGTGTAGTTAAATAAGGAAATAATTATGAATAAGACAGATAAAATATACGTTGCCGGACATCGCGGTATGGTGGGCTCGGCAATAGTAAGATGCCTTGAGAAGCAGGGCTATACAAATATTATTACGAGAACACATAAAGAGCTTGACTTAACTAATCAGGCAGCAGTTGAGGATTTTTTTGCAAAAGAAAAGCCGGATTATGTATTTCTTGCAGCGGCAAAAGTCGGAGGAATAGTTGCAAATCAGTCGGCCCTTGCTGACTTTATGTATGAAAATATGATTCTTGAGATGAATGTAAT
>SFNX01000045.1 GCA_004552595.1 Lachnospiraceae bacterium
CCAAAAACACGTCAAAATCGCGGCGATTGCACCCATTCTGATCATAATTATTACAACTTTGTTACAAAAGGGTCAAGATTGACAAGGATTTAACAAAAAGAAAGTGTTGACAAATATATTATATCATGATATAATATAATCGTTCCTAAGGAACACACAAATACAAGCACAGGAGGAATTAGAAATGATGTCCGTAAAGAAAATGATTGAACTGTACGTTAACTATAGTATTGATGAAGAAACTTGGAACATGCTTTATGCTATGGTGTGTCATGGGCTTATTACTCGTGATAACTGGATTAAGTTTTCTGATACATGCGCAAGTTGGGTTATTGAAGGAAATACAATTATAGATGGTGATGGAAAGGTGGTATATATGATTGATGATAACGGCTACTGGAAGAAAGTAGCATAAAAATGGTGCCGAGCCGGGGCGGCTAATCCCCGGCAGAAAGGATGAAAATAATATGCATCGTGCTCGTGATCGTCCCATATAATCCGAACAAACCGCAATATCTAACAATTAAGGAGGAAATAAGAATGTTCACTCGAACAATCAAAAAAGCATGGTACGAAGTCCCTCGAATTGTAATCAATAACGATAAACCGGAAGTTACTATTGATATTGTAGAAACGTGGTTTCCCGAGCGTTGGGAAAAGAAGAACGCAAAACTCAACTTCATCAAGAAAAACGAAGTAACCTATAAAATGAGTATTCCGGAAGCTGAACTAATTAAATATGCCGCAGAGCATAGTTTCATTAAGGAGGAAACCGAAAATGACTAACACCCTGATTTGCAACGAAGAAAACCCCGTATTCTGCTCCCTGATTCCCACTAATGACGCAGAGCGCGCAGAAGTCTATAACATGGCTGTCAATCCCGGACATAAGCTGTCCGAGATGATTAACAAGCAGATCAGTCTCAAGAACATCTATTGCGAAATGGTCAACGGCACGGACGAAATCACGGGCGAAACGTGGAGCGCTCCGAGGGTAGTCCTGCAGGATGTAAACGGCGAAACGTACAGCGCCACTTCCTACGGAATTTATAAGGCATGTCAGCGCATTGTGGCCTTGTGGGGGCCTGCTCCGTGGGATGGCATCCCTGTCACCGTCATCCAGCGCGAAACAAACGGGCGCCGCACATTTACTCTTAAGGTCAACTAACGCACAAGGGGAGGGAGGAAACTCCCTCCCTATTTTAGGAGGTAAACAGATGAAAATAACAAAATCATATACCATTGAAAAACAACTAATTGCAGAGATTGAAAAAATAGCGGAATCTGACTACATGGGAAACAAGTCCATGGCATTGAATCATTTGTTAGAAAGGGGTATTTATCAATGGAAGAAGGAAAGGGAATTGATTACAAAATGCCGGAATACTATCTAAATGAAAGCGCTGTTTCGCGAATGTGCTATGCAGATATCATAGATACATATAACCATTATAGAAAAATAGCAAAGCGCATTTTGAAAAATAAAAAGGATTTTGATGGCTTGCCATATCGTGACTATAAACGCGCAATAGAGCGTATATACCCGCCGGCTACAAAAATTAGAAGCCGAGAATTTCTTAACAAATATATGTGTAGGTTAGCTTTATTTTTGACAATGTCAAGGGGTGAAAAGTATGGCTACAAAGAAAAAGTTTGACCCGCTGGACTATGTAAATACGCAGGAATTGAAATATAGCAAGAGATATACAGAAAAAGAATTGGCAAAGGTATATAGTTATTTTCGAAGCGTTGCAAAGAAGCGAATAAATAGACTGGAGCAATACGGATATACGAAAACAGCGCAATATCAACGGATGAAGGCAATTGGGCTTCCAATACTGAAAGAGATCGAAAACAGAAACCAGCTTGCTATGTATTTACAGCAAACGGCATTTTTTGTTAGTACAGAATCATCTACAATCAGTGGTATTAAAAGAATCAGAAAACAAAAATTAGAACAGTTTCAAGAAATGGGTTTCACCGGAATAAACGAGTCAAATTACGATGATTTTGTGGACTTTTTTGAAACAGCAAAAGCTAAAAATGTACGTGGTTCAGATTTTTCAGAAGCTTCAAAGGTATGGAATTTAGGTCGGAAAACAAAAGCAACCGCTAAACAAATAACAGAAGATTACAATAAATATACAGAACTAATAAACAAGGCTGAATCTGCTATAACTAAACCTGTCGAAGAAATGACAAGCGAAGAGGTTAACGCATATTTAGCTGGAAAGAAGTAAACACAATGACGCGATATGATATTAACAATTTTCCGATAGAAGAATATCGGAAAATAGGAATGCAGAAGCGCCGAGCAGGTAATCAAGGCACAAAAATGAAAAAATCATATCGTGATATAATCATAACGTTTGACATTGAAACTTCGTTAATTCCATTTGCAGATCATAGCCATATGTATATATGGCAAATGCAAGTAGGCGCAATAGGTACAGTATTCGGCAGAACATGGGATGAGTTTATAAAATTCTGCGCTGAACTGATCTTGGATATGGGTGAGAATCAATATATTGTGGTGTATGTTCATAATTTAGCTTTCGAATTTCAGTTCTTGGCGGGCATTTACAATTTCAGCATGGATGAAGTTTTTGCCGTAAAATCAAGAAAAGTTATAAAATGCGAGATGTATGATCATATAGAATTTAGATGCAGCTATGCTCTTACAAATATGTCATTGGAAGAATTTACAAAGAAAATGAAAGTGAAGCATGTAAAGAAACCCGGCGAGGATATTGACTATAAAGTATATAGAACAAATACAACACCGCTTGACGATAAAGCTATGCAATACTGCCAAAATGACGTTTTAGGGTTATATGAAGCCCTAACTGTGCAATTAAATAATGATGGTGATAATTTATATACTGTCCCTATGACATCCACCGGGTATGTACGCAGAGAAACAAAGCAAGCATTGCGTCTTGTAAACAGAAACTATGTTAGAAATCAGATTGTACCATATGAAATCTATATACTATTGAGGGAAGCGTTTCGCGGTGGAAACACGCACGCCAACCGATTTTATAGCGGGCAAATTTTGCATGATGTCAAATCATATGACCGGGCTTCCAGCTATCCCGATGTGCAGTGCAATCAACTTTTTCCGATTGCAGAATTTAAGAGGGGGCAGGATTCTATAAAATACGTGCTTGCACTAATAGAAAAAAATAGGCCGTTTATATGTAGGGTTGCATTTGACAATATTAGATTAACAGATAAATTTTGGCCTATTCCGTATTTGTCAAAAGATAAATCAAGAAATATCAAAGCGGGATTATTTGATAACGGAAGAATATTATCAGCAGAGCATGCAGAAACAACCGTTACCGATGTAGACTTGAAAATTCTATTTGACGAATACAGTTTTGATAATGTTTACGTTTCCGATGTGTATTATAGCAGGTACGGTAAATTGCCACCAGCATATATCCACAATATCGAAAAGTATTTTCGCGGGAAAACTTCATTAAAAGGCACCGATGACGATTACAACTATATGAAATCGAAAAACTTGTTGAATAGCATTTATGGCATGTCTGCACAAGACCCGGTAAAGCAATCTATTTTATATGACGCAGGCAATTTTCGTTTGGATACAGTTCCAAACGAGGAATTATATAATAAGTATATGAAAAGGGCGTTTCAGCCTTATCAATGGGGTGTATGGACAACAGCACACGCAAGAAAAGCGCTTGAAGATGGAATAAAAATAGCTGGACATAATTGTATTTATGTTGATACTGATTCTGTTAAATTCATCGGTGACGCAGATTTTTCTAAATTTAACAAAAATGCTATTGCGTTGTCAAAGCAATCGCATGCTTTTGCCGATGACATAAAAGGCAAGCCCCACTATATGGGTGTATACGAACAGGAACAAACATATGCACGTTTTAAGACTTTAGGCGCGAAAAAATACGTATATGAGTACGCAGACGGGGAAGTGCATTGCACTATTGCAGGGGTAAATAAAAAATTAGGCGGCAAAGAATTGATGAATGTTTCACGTGAAACAGGAAAAGACCCTTTGCAACTATTTACAGACGGTTTTGTATTTAAGCTTGCAGGTGGTAACGAAGTTATTTATAACGACTTTCCAAATAATGAAGAAATAGAATTATATATAAATGGGAAAAAAGAAATAATCACGCGAAATGAATCAATCATTGATTCTGAATATACAGTCGGGATAACAGACGAATATGCTGCCCTGCTTGCAGAATGCGAATTGGAAAGGTTGAGCGATTTATGGCTATAAATGATAAAAATCTGTTTTTAGACAATGGCTATCTGAATATGCAAGAAATCATCGAATCGCCGTATACATTTATTATATTGGTAACCGGGCGCGGAACTGGTAAAACCTATGGAACGCTTAAATATATGGTTGATAGCGGGCATAAGTTCATCTATATGCGCAGAACAGACACACAAGTTCAAGGAATTGCCAACGCAGAAATGAACGTTTTTAACTGGTTAAATGATGCAGAGGGAAAAGCGATTTACCCGTATACTGTTACTAAAGGCGTGTACGGCTATTATAATTCCATTCTAAATGAGGAAACAGGCAAATTTGTGAAAACAGGCGATTGCATAGGTTTATTGGGAGCGTTATCCACACTGTCAAATAAGCGCGGTTTTAGCGGAAAAGATATTGAATATATGATTCTGGATGAATTCTGCCCTGAGCCGCACGAACGGGCATTAAAAAATGAATCTGATGCAATTTTTAACTGCTACGAAACGATAAACAGAAACCGCGAATTAACAGGAGAAAAGCCCTTAAAACTAATCATGCTTGCAAATAGTAACACGTTGTCAAGCGAAACTATCATAAAATTCGGTTTGGTTGACATTATTACACGAATGAAAAAACACGGAAAACAAATATATAAAAATGACAAGCGTTCCATGCTGGTGATCTGTCCAAATTATAGCCCTATTAGTGATAGAAAAATGAAAACGGCTCTATATCGTTTGATTGACGGAACAGACTATAAACGAATGGCAATAGATAACGAATTTACAGATATTTCGTTTAATAGAATAAAGTCTAAAAATCTGCTGGAATATCGTCCTATTGTGTCGGTTGGCGAAATAACAATTTATAGACATAAAAATAAGAATGAATTGTACGTTTCTAATCATAAGCAAGGGGATTGTAATGCATATGCGACCACACAGGACGAATTAAGAAAGGTGAAAAAACTATATTCAAAATTGTCACAATATTATATTGACGGACGCATATTTTACGAGAATGAAACGTGCCAAGTGCTTTTCACAGAATATATTATAAAATAATATTTAATAATCTATGAATAAATGCTATAATATTGATGTAGAGGGTGGGCATAATCACATGTCAGAAGCATGGCCCGTGCCGATGATAACGGCGTTAGCCCTCTGACGGCGGGGAGATTTATTCCCCGCCGATTTTATAGGGGGGTGGTAATCTGGACTGGACGCAGGCGGTTGAAACAATTTTTTCAATCATTGGGCAGAACGCTTTTCCAATTGTGTGTTGCGTCTATCTGCTGTATGATAAGCGCAGAAGTGATGATCAGCACAAGCAAGAAATTGATGATCTACGCGACACGATGACAACAGCACTTAATAATAACACAATTGCGTTGCAAAAACTAATTGATAAACTGGGGTGATTGTGTGACAGGTGAGCAGTGCATTAAAAACGCGAATATCAATGATTTGATAGGTATTCCATATAGCAAATTGGACTGCCAAGCGCTAATTGAAGTGATACTTATGCGCGGCGGTATCACTTGCAAAAATTTTCGAGGAAGCAATCACATGTGGCGTGAAATGGTATGTAACAGGCGCGACAAATACACGAATATCGTACCCGGTACAATCCTTTTTGCGGTCAAACTTGACGGAGGTGAAAAGAAGCGCGGATATAATGACAGTTACGGAAACGCATGCCATGTGGGAATGTATGTTGGTAACGGTTACGAAGGTAACGTTATCCATTCAACCGCTGGCGGCGTGCAATGGGATGATATTTCATCCAGCCGCTGGAATTGGGCGGCAGATTGTATCTATTTTGACCGTGTAGAAGATACGCAAACTGATTTTGAACAGTATTTTTCCGAATTTATCGAAGAATTGGAAAATCTAATCAGCAAATATAAAATAGGAGGGAAAGCAAATGATTCTGAATGACATTGTGGAGCTATGCAAGGCTGGATTTAGCAAGGAAGAAATTCTTAAAATGATGAATCCGGCTCAGGCTCCGGCTCAGGCTCCGGCTCAGGCTCCAGCTCAGGCTCCCGCTCAGGCTCAGGCTCCGGCTCAGGCTCCGGCTCAGGCTCCGGCTCAGGCTCCGGCTCAGGCTCCGGCTCAGGCTCCGGCTCCCGCTCCCGCTCCGGTTGTGGATAACCTTGTGGAAACTGTTAATAACCTGATTGCAACTCTGCAAGCCAATGCGATTTTGAACAGCAGACAACAGCCGCCGGAAACACCGGAAGATATTTTCGCAAATCTGATTGCCCCGCCCGTAAAGAATGAAGGAGGAATTAAGTAATGCCAGCCAATACCATGAATTATAACCAAGTTTCCAGTGTCATTAACGAGATTTACAAAATGGCCACCGGGCAGGACTCCGTTGCGGAACTGAACGGTGGGGATGTAGTAGCCGTTGCAACCAAAACTCTGCAAACAGGCTATGACAATTTCGCAAACGGCCTTTCGCAAATTTTGAGCAAGACCATTTTTAGCTCCCGCCCGTATGTGTCCAAATTCAAGGGACTCTATGCAGATACTATCCGCTATGGCAACCATGTCCGCAAGGTGAAGCCTATCAATAAGGGTATGGTCAATGATGCGTCTCTTCCTCTTACAGATGGCGAATCAGTTGACCCGTTTAAGATTAGCAAGCACAAGTATGTGCAGTTCAACTTTTACGGACAGAACGGTTACGAATATGATGATACTCTTCCCGACTGGCAGCTTGATACAGCGGTTAAATCCGCAGAGGAACTCGGCTCGTTTATGTCCATGTTCGCGACTGACCGCGCAAATACGATTGAAAAGTACCATGAAGAAACCGCACGCTTTACCATTGGCAACCTGATCACGGGCGTGATGGCAAGCCGCGCGAATGATGTTATCCATTTGCTGACGGAATACAACACGCAGACGGGGCTGCAACTCACCGCCACTACTGTATTCACGCCTGACAATTACCCTGCTTTTGTGAAATGGGTGTTTAGTCGTGTGAACGCCATTTCTTCCATGATGACGGAATACAGTACCAACTACCACACTAACGTGAACGACGGCATGTTTGTTCAGAGTACGCCTAAAGCTAATCAGAAATTGTTTATTTCTGCCCCGTTCATGTACGACACAACTGCAAGGGTGCTGGCCGATACCTACCACGACAACATGCTTACAATGTCTACCACTGAAATCGTGAATTTCTGGCAGGATATTGACAATCCGCTGTCCCTTAAAATGACACCCACCATTCTTAAAGCCGACGGGACTATCGCCGCGCATACTTCCCCCATTACCACTGATAAGCTGTTTGGCGTGATTATGGACGAAGAAGCGGCAGGTTATACCATTGTCAACTATCGCACACGCACCATTTACAACCCGAAGGGCGAATATACTAACATTTTCTGGAAATTCACTGATCGCTACTGGAACGATTTCACCGAAAACGCCGTTGTGCTTCTGCTCGATTAAAGGATTTTGTGCAAGGTTTGAGTCCTTGCACTTTCCTATATTGGAGGTGATAGCGTGGCATTTAGTGTAACCTTTTACGAGAATTTCAAAAAGAAAACAAACAGCACGAAAATTCCTGATTCCTCTGTTACGCAGAGAACATTCCAAAATGTGGAAATTAAAGAACAGTCGAGCCTGATTAACCCGGTTATCAAATTTCTGTTTGATGGTTCAGTAAAATTTATGGAATACAATTATGCCTATATTCCATATTTCAACCGCTATTATTTTATTGACAATATTGTGTATAATGGCGGCAGATATGAAGCATATTTAACTTGCGATGTGTTGGCAAGCTATAAAACGGATATAGGCAACTCAACGCAATATGTATTGCGGTCTACTGCTTTGCAAAATGTTGATATTGAAGATACACATTATCTAATGTCTAACCTTGTGTCAAATGAAAAAATTACAATCACAGATACCCCTTTTGTATCACTTATTGAAAATGGTATTTATGTGGTTGGAATTGTAAACAGTGCGACAAATACCCGTGGATGCACTTCTTACTATACAATGAATAATGCTCAATTCCGTGCACTATCTAATTTTCTGCTATCTGACCCCACATATTTGGGTATATCAGCGGACGAGATTAGTTCTGCATTGCAAAAGGCTCTAATCAACCCGATGCAATATATAACTTCTCTTGTATGGATTCCGCTTGGAAATTTCCCCGTTGGCAATTCGCCTGTCAAGGTTGGCTGGTGGGATGCAACTGGAATCACAGGTGGTTTGCTCACAACCAATACTGTAATTTCAAAAACTTTTGATGTGCAGTTGAAAAAGCACCCACAAACAAACACACGTGGCGACTGGGTAAACGGAAATAGAGGAACGCAAATAACATTGCTTTTCCCTCCATTCGGTAAAATAGCGCTGGATGCGTCAAAAATAACACATAATAATTATATAACCATTTCATTGGATATTGACATGATAACAGGGCAGGGAATAATAAAAGTATATGGGAAAAAGAATAATCAATCGTTTGATGATGGCTCCTATGATGGGCTATTGTATTACGGCGAAATGCAAGTCGGTGTGAATATGTCTGTCAATAGCATTTCACAGGCTTCTAATTTTTACAGCATGCAAACGCTATTCAATGTGCAGGGATTTTCTGTTGGCTCTATTATAAATAGTAACAATTCAATTTTCGGAATAAATGTCGACCCGGGTATCGGTAGCGCATTAATTGCTCCAAATTACAGCGCATTAAAATCTGGTGGAAATGGTAGTATTGCGGCGTTTGAAAAATACCCGGAATTGATTTTCGACTTCTTCCAGTTTGTTCCCGATTTCAATGACGATTTTGGTAGACCACTTTGCGAGCCGCACAAAATATCAGATCTACCCGGTTTTATTCTTTGCTCTACAAATGATATTGAAATCGCAGGAACACGTGAAGAAGCAGAAAAAATTGGAAGCTATCTGACAGGCGGGTTTTTCTATGAATGAATGGATTTATAAAGAGACATCTTATTTAACAATGACAGAGAAAAAGCACAATGCAAAATTTATCTTTGATTATTTCAGAGCGCAAGGATGGACAAAGGAAGCCATTGCAGGGATGATGGGGAATATTGAAGTAGAATCTACAATTAACCCGGGTTTATGGCAAGGCCGGGAAGTACCAGCAGATATCTATACAACCGATAAAGGCTATGGATTAACGCAATGGACACCAGCTAGAAAATATATTACATGGGCAGACGAAAACGGCCTTGATTACAAAAACGGTGATAATCAGATGGCACGAATCCAATATGAACGGGAAAATAATCTACAATGGTCAACAGATAATATATTGCATTACACATGGGACGATTATGTAAACAGTCACGAAACACCGGAAATGCTTGCAAGGGTTTTTGTTTGGGCATATGAACGCCCGTCTGACCCTGATATACCGCTGCGGCAAAAGAATGCACGGTTTTGGTATAACTATTTTAATCGGCTTCCGATATGGCTACTTTTCAAATTGGGGAGGGTGATATAATGGGTGCACCATATGATTACACTACAATAAATCTATCCACATCCGCAAAAACACCAAACAGCGTACATTGCAAAAATTCCTATATTGTTTCCTATTTTACACGCTATCTATTTAATAAATTGATTTCCGTTTTTGAATTTAAGAATCTTCCGAAAACATGGGATAAAGACTACTTCATTTATAATCTTTACAAGGCTGGTTTTGTGACAGTATTCAATACGGACAGATTCGGCGTTATTCCGCAGGCGTGCTCACTGTCCGGCATCAATGTATTCTATCGTCCTACATATTGCATTGTATCTAACCCGCTGATCAGAAACGTTAATCAAGTTGTTATCGGTAAAGATTGCGAACTGATTAGAATTACGCCGGACTACAGGGGTATTATGGATATTGTATCATTGTATGCTGATATGATGGGTTTGGCTATGGAATCGGTAGCGGTTTCGCTTGTCAATTCCAAAGTGGCATACGTTTTCAAAGCGGACAATAAGGCATCTGCTGAAACATTGAAAAAAATGTATGACACAATTTCATCTGGTGAGCCTGCCGTTTTCATCGACAAAGAATTGTCTAACGATGGAAGCACGCGACAGATGGACATGTTCAATACATCGGTAAAAAATAACTATATTACGGATAATTTGCTGAATGACTTGCGCACCATTGAGAATATGTTCTGTACGGAAATTGGCATCCCGAACGCGAATTACAATAAAAAGGAAAGGTTGATTACGGATGAAGTGAACGCAAACAGAGTGGAAACATATTCTAATACAGCCGTTTGGATTGATTGCCTGCAAAAGTCGATTGAAAAAGTCAATGCCATGTTTAATCTGAATATTGCAGTCGACTATAAATTCAAAATGGAGAGGGGGGAAGAAAATGGCGTGGGTATCAATTCTGACAATGTATAATAACTATCCTGATATTTTTGATGACATGGTTTTGCCTGATGGGGTTGAAAAAGAAGTGGTGATTAACAGCATTGTATCAGAACTTGCAGAGCTGGATTTACTTTATAGTAATCCTATTGTGCTAAAACCGCTTATTGCGGTTTGGTCAAACAAGGAACTATACAATTGGAATAAACTTTTTGCAACGATGAATTTTGAATATAACCCAATTGATAACTATGACAGGACAGAGACGGAAACAATTAACAATGAACGAACTAATAACGCAAGCGGTACACAAGCAAGCGAAACGACAAATAATTTGCAGATTGCTTCTGAAAACGTGCATAAAGTTACTGGATATAATAGCGCTTCGCTATTTGAAAATGAAGGTGATAATGGCACAGTAAACAATACAGGAACAGTTGGAAATAATATTACATCGAATAGCAATAGTAAAGACACTGGAACAGAAAGCCGGACATTACATAGCAAAGGAAATATTGGCGTAACTACAACGCAACAAATGATTGAACAGGAACGGAATATCTCAGAATTTAACATTTATGATTATATCGTGCGGTCATTCAAAAGGCGATTCTGCCTTATGCTGTATTAAGAGGGGGATTGTTTATGGGATTGTTTAATCAGTTTCCTTTTACGAATTTTCACGAGATGAATTTGGACTGGATTATAGGAAAAATCAAGGAAATTGAAACACGGCTACAAGATAGCCCCTATAATCCTACTATTCACACCAGGCCGGAGGAGTTTGGAGCAATTGGTGATGGCATAACCGATGATACCATAGCGCTACAAAAATGCGTTAATTATGCGCAAAATAGCGGGAAAATGGTTGTTAGTGATAGTTCAAAAAAATATCTTGTCAAAAATACAATTGATATTACGGGGCCTGTCTTTATAAATCTAAATTTTGCAACCGTAACAACAGATAATATGTTTAACGGCGCGTTGTTCAATTTCAATGATAATTATGGTTCTTCCGACATTTGCAGAATACGAGTTAATGGCGTTTATCAAAAGTGCACATTTATGAATATTGACTCCATTCATCATAGCGAAATACACGATCTAATTATACTAAATGTTAACAATGGTTTCAAGGTTGTAAATGGCTACGAGGCTATTATATCAAATGCTATTATATTTAACGGCGCGGGCACCCATGGAAATATTGCCATCGAGCATAACACATGGGATTGCAGTTATAATCATATTTATGCCGTAAATTTTAATACCGTGTTCAAAATGGGAGGAGGAAACAATAGAATTAACGATTGCCACTGCTGGAACACGGATTTGCAAACATATAGTGGAAACACTATATTCGCTGATGTGCTGGAAGAATACAATATTTTTTCAAGATGTACTGTTGATACCTTCCACATTGCCTTCAGAAACACAAATATAAAAGAATTGTTTATAAATGACTTGCTGTTTTATACTGACGGGAAAACCGCCTGTACCGTTTTTGATGGGACAAATAATAAGACAATTATCAATGGCATTTACGGAAATGGCCGTTCTTTGTGCTCTTTTTGTACTACTACTTTTGTCGGAAATATGTCTAATGTTTTTCTTGAAAACTTTACAGATTGCAAAAACGGCCGATATATTTTGCCGTGTCAACTTTCAGAAGGCGTTACTGGTTCATTGGAATGCTTTAGCGAGGATTGCGTGCTATACGTTTATGGAAATATCAATGTGGGTGTTCCTGCAAATACAGAAACAAAGGTTGCGAAGTTGCCAACAGGTTTCGGCCCGCTAATGTATATGCGCATCCCGATATCAGCTAATAGCGATACTGTTAAATTCGCATCTTTTTCAACTGGTGGTGAAATAAACATTTCTTGTACAGATAGCAATGTACATGGTATATACATAAATACGGCTATTCCTTTGTATAGGGCAACAGAATAAAGGAGGGCGCAAGCCCTCTTTTTTTGTTAAATCCTTGTCAATCTTGACCCTTTTGTAACAAAGTTGTAATAATTATGATCAGAATGGGTGCAATCGCCGCGATTTTGACGTGTTTTTGG
>SFNX01000046.1 GCA_004552595.1 Lachnospiraceae bacterium
GCATCATATGCTTCCTTAAGCATCTGCTTACCATCCTTAACAGGCTCTGTCTTATCAACCTTAACTTCAACACCATCTTCGTTAATCATCTTAACCTGAACAGGGTTTCCGTTAGCATCGTTAATTGTAACAAGCTCAATTTCACCCTTCTTGTTCTTAAGTGGCTCGAAATAAAGTCCCTTTTCCTTAAGTTCTTCTACTGAATCACCTTCGTAATCAGGGTCATTTAAGAAGTCTCTCTCTCTGTGCATTGTAAGATAGTAGATACCAAGTACCATATCCTGAGAAGGAACGGCAACAGGACCACCATCTGAAGGCTTTAAGAGGTTGTTAGGTGAAAGAAGAAGGAATCTGCATTCAGCCTGTGCCTCTACAGAAAGTGGAAGGTGGATAGCCATCTGGTCACCGTCGAAGTCAGCGTTGAAGGCTGTACATACAAGTGGGTGAAGCTTAATAGCCTTACCTTCTACAAGAATCGGCTCGAAAGCCTGAATTCCAAGTCTGTGAAGTGTAGGAGCACGGTTAAGCATAACAGGATGCTCTTTGATAACGTCCTCAAGTACATCCCATACTTCCGGACGAAGTCTCTCTACCATCTTCTTAGCGTTTTTAATGTTATATGCTGTACCATTCTGTACAAGCTCCTTCATAACGAAAGGCTTGAACAGCTCGATTGCCATTTCCTTAGGAAGACCGCACTGATAAATCTTTAATTCCGGTCCTACTACGATAACTGAACGTCCTGAATAGTCAACTCGCTTTCCAAGAAGGTTCTGACGGAAACGTCCTGACTTACCCTTAAGCATGTCTGATAATGACTTAAGTGCTCTGTTACCGGGACCTGTAACAGGACGACCACGTCTGCCGTTATCGATAAGTGCATCTACAGCTTCCTGAAGCATTCTCTTTTCGTTACGAACAATGATTTCAGGTGCTCTTAACTCAAGAAGCTTTTTAAGACGGTTATTACGGTTAATAATACGTCTGTATAAATCATTTAAATCTGATGTAGCAAATCTTCCGCCGTCAAGCTGAACCATAGGACGAAGATCCGGTGGAATTACAGGGATTGCATCAAGAATCATCCACTCAGGCTTATTACCTGACTCCTTGAAAGCTTCAACTACTTCAAGTCTCTTGATAATCTTAGCTCTCTTCTGACCTGTTGCATCCTTAAGCTCTTCCTTAAGCTCTTCAGATTCTGCTTCGATATCGATTTTGGAAAGAAGCTCCTTAATAGCCTCTGCACCCATACCTACGCGGAATTTGCCTTCATAAGACTCTCTTGCTGACTGATATTCAGCCTCTGTAAGAATCTGTCTCTCCTTTAAGCCTGTGCTCTCGTCTGCTTCAAGAACAATATAGTTAGAGAAGTATAATACTCTCTCCAAAGCCTTAGGTGAAAGGTTAAGGATAAATCCCATACGGCTTGGAATTCCTTTAAAGTACCAGATATGTGAAACCGGTGCTGCAAGTTCAATATGACCCATACGCTCTCTACGAACGTTAGCCTTTGTAACTTCTACTCCACACTTATCACAGACAACACCTTTGAATCTGATCTTTTTATACTTACCGCAATGACACTCCCAGTCTTTAGAAGGTCCAAAAATTCTTTCGCAGAACAGACCGTCTGTTTCCGGTCTTAATGTTCTATAGTTTATAGTCTCAGGCTTTGTCACCTCGCCTCTTGACCATTCTCTTATTTTCTCCGGCGATGCCAAACCAATCTTGATTTTGTCAAAAGTCATTGGCTGGTATGCTTCGTTTTTAATATCAGGCATAATCGCACTCCTTTATACTGAAACTGTTATCGCAAATTAGTCTTCGTCTGAAAGTAAATCGTCTCCTTCAGGAAGATCATCTGATGATGTAATATCAACTAACTCTTCGTTCTCATCGAATGCCTTAGTTGAGAATCCTGCGCCTGCAAGATTTTCACCACCTGCGAAACCTGTATTATCACCCATTATGTCTTTCACATCTGAACTGCCATAATCGATAGACTCTTTAACTTCAACCTCTGTATCGTCTTCACGTAATACTCTGACATCAAGACCGAGTGACTGAAGTTCTTTTAAGAGAACCTTGAATGACTCAGGAATACCTGCATCAGGAATGTTATCACCCTTAATGATTGCTTCGTATGTCTTAACACGTCCTACAACGTCATCAGACTTAACAGTAAGGATTTCCTGAAGAGTATATGATGCACCATAAGCCTCAAGTGCCCAAACTTCCATTTCACCGAATCTCTGTCCACCGAACTGAGCTTTACCTCCAAGAGGCTGCTGAGTAACGAGTGAGTAAGGACCTGTAGATCTTGCGTGAATCTTATCATCTACAAGGTGATGAAGTTTAAGATAATGCATGTGTCCGATTGTAACAGGTGAGTCAAAATATTCTCCTGTACGTCCGTCACGAAGTCTTACTTTACCATCACCGCTTAACGGAACTCCCTTCCAAAGCTCTCTGTGAGCCTTGTTCTCGTCAAGGTAGCTTAATACTTCTTTATTAAGTGTTGACTTGTACTTCTTCTCAAAGTCTTCCCACTCCATGTTAACGTAATCGTTAGCAAGATTAAGCGCGTCAACGATATCTGTTTCCTTAGCACCATCAAATACAGGTGTTGTTACGTCAAAACCAAGAGCCTTAGCAGCTAATGATAAGTGAATTTCAAGCACCTGTCCGATGTTCATACGTGAAGGAACGCCGAGAGGGTTAAGCACGATGTCAACAGGACGACCATTTGGAAGGTAAGGCATATCTTCAACAGGAAGTACTCTTGAAACTACACCCTTGTTACCGTGACGACCGGCCATTTTATCTCCGACTGAAATTTTTCTCTTCTGAGCAATATAAATTCTAACTGACTGGTTAACTCCAGGAGGAAGCTCATCACCATTTTCCTTAGAGAATACCTTAGCATCTACTACGATACCGTATTCACCGTGCGGAACCTTAAGTGATGTATCTCTTACTTCTCTTGCCTTTTCGCCAAAGATAGCTCTTAAAAGCTTTTCTTCTGCAGTAAGCTCCGTCTCTCCCTTAGGAGTAACTTTACCTACAAGGATATCGCCTGCTCTAACCTCAGCACCGATTCTGATGATACCTCTCTCATCAAGATCCTTTAATGCATCATCACCGACACCAGGAACGTCTCTTGTGATTTCTTCCGGTCCAAGCTTTGTCTCTCTTGACTCTGCATCATATTCTTCCATATGAATTGAAGTATATACGTCATCCTGTACAAGTCTCTCTGAAAGAAGTACAGCATCCTCGTAGTTATAACCTTCCCATGTCATGAAGGCAATAAGCGGGTTCTTACCAAGTGCAAGCTCACCGTTTGATGTTGAAGGTCCGTCTGCAATAACCTGTCCCTTTTCTACAACATCACCCTTATTAACGATAGGTGTCTGGTTGTAGCAGTTAGACTGGTTAGAACGAAGGAACTTAATAAGCTTGTATGTGTCAGTTCCCTTCTTAGTCTCGATTTCAATTTCTGTTGCAGTAACCTTTGTAACCTTACCGCCTTCCTTTGCAACTACACACACACCTGAGTCAACAGCTGCCTTTGGCTCCATTCCTGTACCTACAACAGGAGCTTCTGTTCTAAGAAGCGGAACGGCCTGACGCTGCATGTTAGATCCCATAAGTGCACGGTTAGCATCATCATTCTCAAGGAATGGGATAAGTGCTGTAGCTACAGAGAATACCATCTTAGGAGATACGTCCATATATTCATATGCTGACTTAGGATACTCCTGTGTTTCTTCTTTGTAACGACCTGCAACCATATCTCTTACGAAGCATGATTTCTCATCAAGTGGCTCATTAGCCTGAGCGATATGATAATTATCCTCTTCGTCTGCTGTCATATATACAACCTCGTCTGTAACGACAGGGTTTTCCGGATCCGAATGATCAATCTTACGATAAGGAGCCTCAATAAATCCATACTCATTAAGTCTTGCATAGCATGCAAGTGAGTTAATAAGACCGATGTTAGGTCCTTCAGGTGTCTCGATAGGACACATACGACCGTAATGTGAATAGTGAACGTCTCGAACCTCGAATCCGGCACGATCTCTTGAAAGACCGCCAGGACCAAGTGCTGATAAACGTCTCTTATGTGTAAGCTCACCAAGCGGGTTGTTCTGATCCATGAACTGTGAAAGCTGTGATGAACCAAAGAACTCTTTAACAGCTGCCGTAACAGGCTTGATATTGATGAGTGCCTGAGGAGAAATAGTCTCTGAATCCTGAGTTGTCATTCTCTCTCTTACTACTCTTTCAAGTCTTGATAAACCAATACGGTACTGATTCTGTAAAAGCTCTCCAACGGCTCTGATACGACGATTTCCGAGGTGATCGATATCGTCCTTAGTACCAATGCCATGTTCAAGATGCATATTGTAGTTAATTGAAGCAAGAATATCTTCCTTAGTAATGTGCTTAGGAATAAGCTCATTAACGTTCTGTCTGATAATCTCGTCAAGTTCCTTAGCGCTTGCTTCAGGATTAGCCTCTAAGAGCTCCTTAAGCTTAGGGAAGTATACAAGCTCATTAATTCCGAGTGCCTTAGCATCACAGTCAATAAAGCTTGTAATGTCAATCATCATGTTAGAGAGGACTTTAACATTTCTGTCATCTGCCTGTATTACAACAGAAGGAACAGCTGCATTCTGGATCTTGTCTGCAAGCTCCATGTCTACAACTTCTCCTGCCTTAGCGATAATTTCTCCTGTGTAAGGGTCAATAACGTCCTCTGCCAATGTATGTCCGCTAATACGGAACTTAAGCATAAGCTTCTTATTAAATTTATATCTACCAACCTTAGCAAGGTCATAACGTCTTGAATCAAAGAACATAGAATGCATTAAGCTTTCTGCTGATTCTACTGCCAAAGGCTCACCCGGACGAATCTTCTTATATAATTCAAGAAGACCTTCCTGATAGCTTGAAGCATTATCCTTTGCAAATGAAGCCATGATCTTTGGTTCGTCACCGAATAACTCAAGGATTTCTTCGTTAGTTCCGATTCCAAGAGAACGAATAAGTACTGTTACAGGAACCTTACGTGTTCTGTCTACACGCACAAAGAACACATCGTTTGAGTCTGTTTCATACTCAAGCCATGCTCCTCTGTTAGGAATAACCTGTGATGTGTAAAGTTCCTTACCGTATTTATCATTCTGGATATCAAAATAGATACCAGGTGAACGAACAAGCTGTGATACAATAACTCGCTCTGCACCATTAATGACGAATGTACCGGTTTCAGTCATCAAAGGAAGATCGCCCATGAAAATTTCATGCTCAATCAGCTTATCTGTCTGCTTATCATGAAGACGTACAGTAACTTTAAGAGGCGCAGCATAAGTAGCATCTCTTTCCTTGCATTCCTCGATAGTGTACTTAACATCATCTCTGCAAAGCTTGTAACCAACGAATTCCAAACTCAAATGGCCGTTATAGTCTGAAATAGGAGAAATATCCTTGAATACTTCATTCAGACCTTCCTCTAAGAACCAGTTGTAAGAATTCTTCTGTACCTCAATAAGATTCGGCATCTGAAGAACCTCTTTCTGCTTAGAGAAGCTCATTCGGGTGTTGTTGCCGGCTTTAACCGGACGTATCCTGTTCTTATCCATTGACGTTTTCACCCCGTTCTAAAAATTTTGTATAAATTACGTGCCTCATTTGTGGTAAAAATCACTACAAAACCCTATATTTTGCGCATTTTTGCGCACAAAAAGGCCTGTGGAACCACAATAGTGCAACCTATATGGTATCACAAGCCTTTTTAAACTGTCAATATTTTTTTTATTGTGTTTCGAAATTACTTAAGAGTAACCTTAGCGCCAACTTCCTCAAGTGACTTCTTGATAGCTTCAGCTTCGTCCTTAGAAGCGCCTTCCTTGATCGTCTTAGGAGCGTTGTCTACAAGATCCTTAGCTTCCTTGAGTCCAAGACCTGTCTGCTCACGAACAACCTTGATAACCTTAACCTTCTCAGCACCAACTTCTGTAAGTTCTACGTCGAACTCTGTCTTCTCTTCGCCTGCTGCTGCTGCATCTCCGGCTGCTGCTGCTACTACAACGCCTGCTGCTGCAGATACGCCAAACTCTTCTTCACATGCCTTAACAAGGTCATTTAACTCAAGAACTGTAAGCTCTTTAATTGCATCAATAATTTCTGCTGTTGTTAACTTAGCCATTTTATTTTCCTCCATAATGTTTATTTTACGATTTCTCACACTTTATATTACTCAGTGTGCAATTTCTCATCTTTTAATAAGATTAATTATTCTGCAGGTGTTTCTTCAGCTGCAGGTGCTGCTTCTTCTACAGGTGCTGCCTCTGCTGCAGGTGCCTCACACTCTGAAGCGCCACCTTTCTCAGCAAGCTGGTTCATAACACGTGCAAAATTTGTAATAGGTGACTGGATGCTTCCAAGGAACTTTGAAAGAAGCTCTTCTCTTGAAGGGATCTTAGCGATTGCTTCCATACCCTTAGCATCATAAAGTGTACCTTCTACAACTCCGGCCTTAATCTCAAGTGCCGGTGCGTTCTTAGCAAACTTAGCGATAACTCTTGCAGGTGCTGTTGCATCATCCTTAGAGATAGCGATTGCGCTTGGTCCCTCAAGCTGATCGGCAAGCTGCTCGAAATCTGTGCCCTTGAACGCAAAGTTCATCATTGTGTTCTTGTAAACCTTGTAGGTAATTCCTGCGTTACGAAGTTCCTTACGCAACTTTGTATCTTCTTCAACAGTAAGTCCGCGGTAGTCAACAAGTACAACTGACTGGGCATCTTTAATGTTTTCAGAAATTTCTTCTACTATAGGTTTCTTTAACTCAACCTTTGCCATTTTTCTTCCTCCTTATATTATTTGATTGTCAGTCCTCTCTATTAAGAGTGAGACCGGCCGAAATATAAAGAGCTTTTATAGTTAAAAAAGCCCTTTCCAAAGACAGGAAAGGGCATAAATAATCAATTCAAACTCTTATCATTCCCTCGGCAGGCGCATCGCTTACACCATTTGGTACCTGCTGTCTTCGGCCAGTCGCATCGCGACCTTGTGTAGTTTAGCATAATTATCCCAATCTGTCAACAAACCGCGGATAATATACGCTGTCATGCTGATAGTCTTATCCAATATGCTCGAATAAGTATCCAAGAGTTGCATCGTCAAATGTCTTGCCGTTGATTCCGACGATATTGTGTGTCTCGTCATAATCTGCAATTCTGTTAACATGAGCATACATTACAAGACAGTCAGCAACAATAATAATGTCCTTGTTAAGAAGCTCAGGCGCTCCCTTATCAACAAGCACACCCATTCCAAGCGGGCTGACATTCGCAACCTTAACAGGAATCTTCTCTTCTGTATCAATTATCACAATAACGCCTTTAGCATTATACTCTACTCTCGTTATCTCTCTTCTTTCTTCCATAGGTAACCTCCTGATGAATATTCGGCAAAACACCGGTTCTCTATTTAATATATCATAGTTTTAAAAGAACGCGCCAGTTATCTGACGCGTTCTTGTTAAATTATTAGGTTAATTATTCCTTATCTTTTTCAGACTTAACTGTTTCTGATGAAAGCTTCTTTTTCTGATTTCTACGGAACAATTCCTCGCCTGTTACTCCAAGTGCTGCAACAACAAGTGCCCACCACCAGTTCATTGAACTCTTCTCTTCTGATGAGAGTGGATTTGCAAGAGGTGTTTCGTTTTCTTTTATTGTTGCTGTTTTAGAAACCTTCTCATTGTCATCTTTATCAGCAACTTTATCATTAGCCTTTTCCTTTGCAGAATCGCCTAATTTACTGTCTTCTTCTCCAGTATTTGCACTAACCGAACCTGATGCAGTACGAACTCCTGCAACTCCTGAAGGAGCGGCAAATGTTCCAGCTGTAGAAATCAATGGAGCTGTAATTGTTTCGTCAACAAGTACGAAAGAATCTATTGCTCCAGTAGACGAAGCTTCACCACCAGTAGTTCCTTCTGACCCAGAGTTCTCTGCTTCTCTACGTATTCTATCAAGCTCTGCTGTTCTTTCATCGAGAGCTTTCTTAGCATCCGAAAGCTTTTCGTCGATTTTATTCTTATTACTTTCAGCAACTTTAAGGTTCTCTACTGCAGCAACTAAATTCGCGTTAAGTTCCGCAATATTTGCTGTTGTTAATGCTCCTAACCTTGTCTGGTTTCCAATTTTAAGTGCATCAAGTGCTGTTTTAAGTGCATCAACCTTATCCTGAGCTTCCACAACGGCTATTGCGGCATTATCAGCACCTTTCTTAAGATTCTTATATGCCAAATCTTTTTCAGCAAAATTACCAAATCTGTTCAGCCATGTCCTGTAAGCCTCATCGCTTTCAAAGAATAAACCTGCAGTAACAGACTTATCTTTCTTATATGCATCGAAAGCAGCATTTGTGCCATTTTCATCTTTTTCGAAGATAATAATGTTCTCAAATCCATCTGGCTTGTAATTAAGCTTAACAGTCTTTGTCTCGCCTTTTATCTTATATTCAACGAGAGCATAATTCTTAGAATCTGAAGTGAACTTAACAAAGTAATCACTTATATTTGTTGCATTCTCATCTTCAACATCTTTTGCAGGTATTACCCTGACATCTGTAGCGCCCGGGTCTAATATATTTGAAACATAGTAACCTTCGACAATCTCTTTGAAAATCGCATCTAAGCTGTTGTAGTTCAGCTTTTCATTTAATACATTGTTAGAATTGTTGATCTTAGCTACATTTACTCTTAATGCTGATAACTCATCAGCCTTATTCTTGTAATTTTTTGTTGCAGTCTGAAGATCAGTCTTTGCGGCATCCAACGCCTTATTAGCATCAGCAAGAACACCATTTTCAATATCTAACGCACTCTGTGCTGCTCCCTGCTTTTTCTGTGCTTTACCAAGAGTAGCTTTAGCTTCTTCAAGTGCAGTATCTGCTGCATCCTTTGTTTTCTGTGCACCCTTTGTAACTTCTTGTGCAGCCTGATAATCATCAAGTGCTTTATCTCTTACTGTCTGTGCTGAATCCTTAGCAGATGTAGCGGCATTCAATGCATCCTGTGCTGTTTTATCTGCATCCTGTGCTGAATTGAGGGCACTCTGCGCTTCCTCAAGAGCCTTCTCAGCTTTAGCGACCTTTGCAACTGCATCCTTTACTGCTGCTGCCTTTGAAGCTTTATCCGATGTAGCATTTTCTAATGCTGTCTTTGCTTCGTCAAGCTTATCTTTTGCTGATTTGTATTCATCCTTCTTATTAAGCTCATCAGCCTGAGCATTTGAAAGTGCTGTCGCTGCAGCATCAGCCTTTTCCTTTGCCGCCTGCTGTGCTGTATCAGCTTTATCAACCTCATCCTTAGCATCATTATATGCCTTCTGAGCTTCTTCAGCCTTTTTCTGTGCTGCCTGCTGTGCTTTATCAGCCTCAGCCTTAGCAGACTGAGCACTTGCAACAGCTTTCTGCGCTGCGCTTACTGCTGCATCTGCTGACTCCTTTTTCTTTTTAGCACTATCCAAAGCTTTCTTAGCCTCTGTTGCTTTGTTCTGTGCTATTGCAACATTATTCTTTGCTTCCTCAATAGCTTCTTCAGAAGCTGCCATAAACTTATTGAACCCTTCATTACCGTTTTCAAAGAATAAACCATCTGTCTTGGTTTTGTCCTTCACGTATGCATCATATGCTGAATTCTTTCCTTCTGCATCCTTCTCAAAGATAATAAGGTTTCCTGAATTATCAACTTTATAATTCAGCTTTGCACTCTTTGTTTCGCCATCTATTTCATAAGTAACCAGTGCATAGTTCTTAGCATCAGATTCCTTGAACTTAACGAAAATAGAATTGTTATTGTTGCCATCATCTATTGAAGATGGATCCTGTATCTTAACATTTGTAGCACCCGGAGCTAATACATTTGAAACATAATAGCCTTCAACGATCTCCTTAAAAATAACATCCTTTGAATCCCATGAACCATTACTGTTAATCTTTGCGGTCTCAATCTTAGCAGCTGCATACTTGTCAGCCTTCTCATTATATTTATTCTGTGCATCAGTAACAGCATTCGCCTTATCCTTTAATTCATTCGCTGCGCTAGATGATGAATTATTCTTTTCTTGCTTGATTGCATCTTTCTGGCTTACTGTATCTTTGGCAACATTATATGCCTTAAGTGCCTCTTCTGCCTTCCCTTCAAGTTCAGCCTGATTCTTACAAAGTGTATTGTAATTATCAATTTGTTTCTTTACGCCATCATATGATAATTTTTTATCGTTACGAATTCCTCTCCAAGAATCATATATTACACAAGTATATGGATTAAAATCTGCAGGTTTATTTTTTTCGAACTTCTGATATTCATAGAAATATCTTTCATTCTTTGTTACAGTCTTACCATTTATTACAACATTATATTTTATATCAATATAGTTTTGACCCAAACGGTTCTTTGCCTCTTCTACGATTTTTATAGAATCTACAAGCAAATTATCATTAATTGAAGCAACAAAATACTTAATCATTTGTCTGGAGACTTCTCCAGTAGCTTTATTTCTGTCATCCTTACTAATAGCAGATTCATCCTTTGACGCTGCTTCCTCTGCAGCTTTAATTGCACTAATAATATTTTCAATTCCATCAACCGCTTTTATACTATTTGTAGCCTTCTCTGCTTCTCCATATGCCTTTATTGCTTTTTTATATTCTTCCTGTGCTAAATCTGCCGTCTTAGATGCCTCTTGATATTCCTTATCCGCAGCAGCTAATTCATCCTGTGCCTTTTTATCTGCCTCCTGTGCTGACTCGAGTTCACTCTGTGCTCCCTTAAGTGCTGCCTCTGCATCTTCCATTTCCTGCTTAGCAGTTGCCTCATTCTTGTTCTGAGCATTCTTCATGTCAGATACTGCCTGATTTACAGCCTTATTCGCTGCATCTGACTCTGACTGCGCATTTTCCACAGCCTCCTTTGCACTTTGAGCTTCATCTTCTTTTCCGCCACATTCATCTGTTGCTTCCTGAAGAGCAGTCTTTGCGTCTTCCAATGCCTTATTAGCATCAGCAAGAACACCATTTTCAATATCTAACGCACTCTGTGCTGCTCCCTGCTTCTCCTGTACTTTACCAAGAGTAGCTTTAGCAGCTTCAAGCGCAGTATCTGCTGCATCCTTTGTATTCTGTGCACCCTTTGTAACTTCTTGTGCAGCCTGCTGTGCTTTATCAGCTTTATCAGCCGCATCCTTAGCATCATTATATGCCTTCTGAGCATCATCTAATGCACCCTGTGCTGTTTTATCTGCATCCTTTGCTGACTCGAGTACACTCTGTACTTCCTCAAGAGCCTTCTTAGCTTCAGCAACCTTTGCTTCTGCATCCTTTACTGCTGCTGCCTTTGAAGCCTTATCTGTTGTGGCGTTTTCTAATGCTTTCTTCGCTTCTTCAAGCTTAGCTTTTGCTGATTTATACTCATTCTTCTTAGTTAACTCATCAGCCTGAGCTTTTGAAAGTGCTGTCGCTGCATCATTAGCCTTTTCTTGTGCTTCCAACTGTGCCTTATTAGCTTTATCGGCCTCATCCTTAGCCTCATTATATACCTTCTGAGCTTCTTCAGCCTTTTTCTGTGCTGCCTGCTGTGCTTTATCAGCCTCATCCTTAGCAGACTGGGCACTTTCAACAGCTTTCTGCGCTGCGCTTACTGCTTCTTCTGTATTCTTAACGACTTTTTCAAGATTAACCCTGACAGCTTCACCTGCTTTGTCTGCAAGTTCTGAAAGTCTATCTGCTTCTTTCTTTGCGTTTTCAAGATCCGCTTTTGCTTTTTCTACATCTTTACTTGCAGCAGCAACAGCATTATCATACTTCTCCTGAGCGGCCTCAACTGCCTTAACAGCCTCTTCTGCTTCTTCCTTTGCTTTTTCAAATTTAGTTTTAGCATCTTCGTAATTCTTATCAGCCTTTTCAACCTCAGCTTCTGCCTGTTCATAGAGGTCATTAATTTCAGCTTCAGAATTACCATTTTTAATTCCAGTAATTATTGAGTTAATGGCAGTTGAGGACTCATCAACTGTATCATTATATTCATCCGCAACATTTGTTGTTGCCTCAACTTTCTGATTTAAATTAGATTCAGCCTGTGCAACGTCGTTTGCTGCATCCTTAATTTCTTCAATATGTTCTTTTACATCCGTAATTTCGGTAGTTGCCTCAGCACCAATTAAAGATTTACCTGCCTCAACAATATTATTGACAGTATCATTACCCTTAAGCGCTTCCTCATTCTCTAAATGCTCAACAATAATAACATTAGCAACATTACCTGAAATATTGTCACCATCTATTTTAATAACCTTCTCTACTGCACTGTCGACTGCTTTAGAAGCTTCCTCTGCCGTATTTGCAGTTTCCTTTGCCGTATTTGCAGCTTGCTCTAAAGCTTGCTCAGACTCCGTTGTATTCTGTGTATTTTCCTGTACTTCACTTGACTGATCACCCTGGTTAGCATCATCTGCAGGTGCGGTATCATCTGCCAATACAGTTAATGGCATGCTTGTTGCTGCCATCATTGCTGCAAGTCCGATTGACATTGCGCGTAATACTTTTTTGTTTACTGTTTTATTCTTCATATTAGTGTTCCTCCATATCCCCTGACACT
>SFNX01000154.1 GCA_004552595.1 Lachnospiraceae bacterium
ATTCTTCCTTCCTTATCTTATGGGAGAGCGTTCGCCTCATAATAATGCAGATGCAAGAGCTATGTTTATTGGTATGAGTATGGATACTACAAGAGCCGACATGACTCAGGCAGTGCTAGAAGGCGTATGCTTTGGCATCAGAGATTCCTTTGAAGTTGCTAAGGCACAGGGAATCAATATTACAAAGACAAAAATATGCGGAGGCGGTGCAAAGTCACCGTTATGGAAGAAGATGATGGCCAATGTCCTTGGCATTCCTGTTCAGGAAATTGAATCAGAAGAAGGACCGGGATATGGCGGTGCAATTCTTGCTGCTGTAGGATGTAAGGAGTTTGCTTCAGTTGAAGAAGCAGCAGAAAAGCTTGTTAAGGTTGTCGGAGAAGTTACTCCTGATAAAGAACTTACGGCCAAGTATGAAGAAAAGTATCAGAAGTTCAGAAAACTCTATCCGGCAGTTAAGGAATTATTTTAATGAATATGCCCGGATTAATCCGGAGTAAATAAATGGAGGGCTACAAATGAAAATAATACCGGTTACAGATCCTGAATTTTCAAAGTATGGAAAAGTTATTACAGATATTGACTTTTCAGAACTTTGCCAGGTTCTTAAAGACAAAACTCCGCTTCCTGAAGGAGTTGAGTATGTAACATTTTGTGAAGCACTTGAAGCATTACCTGTAATGGAAGAGCTTTCAGTGAAGGCTTATGGCGAGATGCCGATTCAGATCGGATATTGCAATGGTCACAACAAGCTTCTTAATGCTCTTGAGTATCACAGAGATTCAGAGATTAATATTGCAGCCACTGATGCAGTATTAATGCTTGGAAAGCAGGAAGACATTACACCTGACATGACATATGATACATCTAAGGTAGTAGCATTTTTAGTTCCTGCAGGAACAGCAGTTGAAGTATATGCAACAACTCTTCATTACGCTCCATGCGACCCGGATGGAACAGGATTTAAGGTTGCAGTCGTTCTTCCTAGAGGTACAAATGAAGCACTTAAGTCAGAGCATAAGGGCGGTGTTGAAGACAGCCACTTAACAGCAGTTAATAAATGGCTTTTAGGTCATCCTGAAGGAGTAAACGAAGGTGATCCATTAGGACTTATCGGAGAGAATTTAAGTCTTTAATTACATCAAACACAAAGACGGGTAGAACCTGCTTTGAATAAATTAATTTATAAGGAGAGAAAAATATGATTAACATGCCAAAAGTTAAAGTTGGTGTTGTAGGCGTATCACGTGACTGTTTCCCTGCATCACTCACAATCAGCAGAAGAGAAGCTCTTTGTAAGGCTTATGCTGCAAAGTATGACGCATCAGATATTTATGAGTGTCCGGTAACAATTATCGAGTCAGAAATCGATATGGTAAATGCTCTTGAGGATATCAAGAAAGCAGGATGTAACGCACTTTGCGTATATCTTGGTAACTTCGGACCTGAAATTTCTGAGACACTTCTTGCAAAGCATTTCGAAGGACCTAAGATGTTCATTGCTGCTGCAGAAGAAAGCCAGAACGACTTAGTAGGCGGACGTGGAGATGCTTACTGTGGAATGCTTAATGCAAGCTATAACTTAAAGCTTCGTAACGTTAAGGCATACATTCCTGAGTATCCTGTTGGTGATGCTGAAGATTGTGCAGATATGATTCATGAATTCCTTCCAATTGCACGTGCAATCGATGGACTTTCAAAGTTAAAGATTATATCATTTGGTCCAAGACCTATGAACTTCCTTGCTTGTAATGCTCCTATTAAGCAGCTTTACAACCTTGGTGTTGAAATCGAAGAGAACTCAGAGCTTGATCTTTTCGAAGCATTCAACAAGCATGCAGGCGACGAGAGAATTCCTGCTAAAGTTAAGGAAATGGAAGAAGAGCTTGGTGCCGGCAATAAGAAGCCTGAAGTTCTTGCTAAGCTTGCTCAGTATGAGTTAACACTTCTTGACTGGATTGATGCTCATAAGGGATACAGAGAGTATGTAGCAATTGCCGGTAAGTGCTGGCCTGCATTCCAGACACAGTTCGGATTCGTTCCATGCTATGTTAACAGCCGTTTAACAGGAATGGGAATCCCTGTATCATGTGAAGTAGATATTTACGGATGTCTTTCAGAGTTCATCGGAACTTGTGTATCAGAAGATGTTGTTACACTTCTTGACATCAACAACTCAGTTCCAAAGGATATGTACAAGGAGTCAATCGAAGGCAAGTTCGATTACAAGTTTACAGATACATTCATGGGCTTCCACTGTGGAAACACATGTACAAAGAAGCTTTCATTCCATGAGATGAAGTATCAGCTCATCATGGCCAGAAACCTTCCGGAAGAAGTTACTCAGGGAACACTTGAAGGTGATATTATTCCTGGTAACATCACATTCTACAGACTTCAGTCAACAGCAGACAACATTCTTCGTGCATATGTTGCAGAAGGTGAAGTTCTTCCTGTAGCTACAAAGTCATTCGGTGGTATCGGTGTATTCGCTATTCCTGAGATGGGACGTTTCTATCGTCACGTTCTTATCCAGAAGAATTACCCACATCACGGTGCAGTAGCATTCGGACACTATGGAAAGGCACTTTACGAAGTATTTAAGTACATCGGTGTTGATGTAGATGAAATCGGATACAACAGACCTGCATCAATTCCATATCCAGATGAGAATCCTTTTAAGTAAGATTTGAATTATTTGCCCCGGCTTTGTCCGGGGCATTTTTATTTGAAAAACATATGTAATTATTGTATTATATGAAATGTAGCTTGTAAGGTGCTAAGGACTTTGTTGTGCCTTAGGTAAAAGGGAATCAGGTCAGAATCCTGAGCGAGCCCGTCACTGTATATGAGGAGAATAATACTTAAGGATTAATTTCTGATATTTATCGTAAGTTAATCCGGTCACTGCATAAGCGGGAAGACAGTATTGTTTTATGATCCTAAGCCAGGAAACCTGCCTTACGTGGACTTTAATTTAGTCTAGTCGGGGTAATCCCCGGGCCACGAGATCTGGTCGTACAACACTATTTATTCAATTCAGTGAATATTGTGAACGACCTCTTATTTTAAGGGCAATGTCCCTATGTAATCATTATTACGTACAATAGGAGGAGAAAATGAAAAACAAATTTTTAACGATGCCACTTGCTTTAGTAATGGCATTAGCACTCACAGCGTGCGGCAATAACGCA
>SFNX01000047.1 GCA_004552595.1 Lachnospiraceae bacterium
TTAAACTATATTGCCATACCAAGATTTGGATATATCGCTGCAGCATACACTACGCTTTTAAGCTACATTTTCCTGATGTTTTTCCACTATATCGCAACCAGATTTGTGCTTAAGGAAAAAGTGTATAAAGACTCATTTATGTTCATCGGATTAGCGATAAGCGTATTGCTCTCACTAGCCGGAATTATGTACTTTTATAAAGACGGACTGACAATGGCTGTATTAAGATATACAGTGGCTTTAATCGGTCTTGGAATCTTTGCGTTTATCCGCAAAAATGATATAATTGCTCTGTATGGTTATTTGAAGAAAAAATACATTAAGAAAGACTAAAATTCAGATGAAAACACTAATTGTAATCCCTGCAAGAGGGGGTTCGAAGAGAATACCAAGGAAAAATGTCAGAATAATGTGCGGCAAGCCGCTTATCGTATACAGCATCGAAAATGCAAAGTCATTAAGACAGGATTTTGATGTTGATGTTTGCGTTTCTACCGATGATGAGGAGCTTTTAAGCATAGTTATGAAGAGGGGCGTCGATGTTATCAGACGACCGATTGAACTTGCAACCGACAAAGTTACTCTTGACCCTGTAATTTACCATGCCGTTCTTGAAATGGAAAAGAAAAACGGCTGCAAATACGATACGGTAATAACAATGCAGGCTACAAGTCCGACTCTTAAAAAAGAGACTATTAAGGCTGCTCTTAAATTCTTTAGTGAGTCGGATTACGATACTATTATTTCTGCAATGAATAAGCCTCATTTATCATGGGGTGTTAAAGACGGTAAAATAGTTAAAAACTACGAAAAGCGACTTAATTCGCAAGAACTCCCGGCAAATTATCTTGAGACGGGTGGATTTTTAATTACTAAGAGAGAATGTGTAAGTGAGTCGGGACGAATCGGAGAAAATGTCAACATATTTGAGATTTCGGAAGATGAAGCAGTAGACATCGATACATATTCAGACTGGGTATTATGTGAGAATATTCTAAAAAGAAAAAAGATAATATTCAGAACTGTAGGCAAGATGAAGCTTGGCATGGGACATGTGTACAGATGCTTAACACTTGCATATAAGCTTACAGGGCATGAAATACTATTCGTTCTTGACTCGGAATCAGATATAGGTATTGCAAAGGTTAAAGAAGCTAACTTCCCATATGAAGTAATCGACAATGAACGTGATTTCGAGGGGATTTTGCAAAAGGTCAAACCTGACATAATCGTTAACGATATTCTTGACACGACTCCTGAATATATGAATATATGCACAAGAAATGCAGGTCGTGTAGTTAACTTTGAAGACGTCGGACAGGGTGCTAAATATGCGGATGCAGTAATAAATGCACTCTATGAAAAGGGTGACAGGCTTTACAATGAGTATTACGGTTCTAAGTATTTCTGCATTAGAGATGAGTTTTTGGAAGAAGAGCCTAAGGAATTTTCTTCCGAGGTTAAAAATATAATTGTTATTTTCGGCGGTGCGGATCCGTCTGATCTTACAGGAAGACTTTATTCTATATGTAAAAAGCTTCACGAGGTATATCCTTTAGTGGAATTCCATTTCCTTGTCGGATTTGCATATTCTCATAAAGATAAAATTGTGACCGATGAAGCTAACAACATATTCATTCACAATGATGCTAAGCGTGTAAGCTCGTTTATGACAAAGGCTGATTTAGCAGTTACATCACAGGGAAGAACTGTGTATGAGCTTGCAAGTATGGGTGTGCCTGCAGTTGTTATGGCACAGAATGAAAGGGAAGCAGAGCATGTGTTTGCCGGAATTCAGAATGGTTTTATTAACTTGGGACTTGGAAGTAAGCAGGACGATAATACTATTATTTCGACAATAGAATGGCTTATTAAGACACCTGAAGTCAGAAAAGAGATGAGAAGACTGCAGCTGTCAAAGGACTTCTCAAAGGGACAGAACAGAGTAATTGGATTAATACTTAATGATTCATCTGATGATGAAGAGTAATATATGGATAATCGCGAAATTGATCTTATAGATTTATCTGCGGATTATGTAAGACCGCAGGAAAATGTTAATAATGAAAATGTTTATATAAAAAGACCCGATGTTGATTCAGTATCGCTTGATTCTAACGTGGAAAATGACTTTATCGGTCTTGGAAGCTATGAGGAAGAAAAGCCGCTTATTACGTTAGAACAGCAGACTGTAATGAATTCAATGAACAAATACGAGAACAAAAGGGTTCTTCTTATGAACACGGTTGCCGGGACAGGTTCAGTAGGTCGACTTGTTACCGGTCTTTATGATGCCCTTTCACAAAGAGGGTATGAGTGTTTAATTGCATTTGGAAGAGATGAGGCACCAAAAGGGTATAACTGCTACAGAATCGGTACTGATTTTGACGTATATGTACACGGTGCAATGTCAAGACTTAATGATAAGCACGGCTTTTATTCAAAAAGAGCAACAAAGGAGTTTATTGACGTAATAGAGGACTTTGATCCTGACATTATTCATATCCACAATGTCCACGGATATTATCTTAATATTGAAGTGTTCTTTAAATACCTTAAGGAAAGTAAAAGGCGTGTAATATGGACACTTCATGATTGCTGGACATTTACCGGACATTGTTCGCATTTTGAATATATCGGATGCAATAAATGGCAGACAGGCTGCTATAAATGTGAGCAGCTTAACGAATATCCTAAGTCGATGGGAAAGGATAATTCGATATTTAATTACAAAAAGAAAAAGGAACTGTTCACGGGACTTGAAAATGTGACACTTGTAACACCATCGCAGTGGCTTAAGGAACGTGTTTCACAGTCATTCATGAGGGAATATCACACAGTTGTAGTTCCGACAGGAATCGATCTTACGCAGTTTAGTCCGGTTGAAGAGTCGGTTGAAGAAGGAAATCTTATTTTCAAGCTTCGTAACAGCTTAAATATCCGCGGAAAGAAAATGCTTCTTGGCGTTGCAAACCCATGGAGAGAGCGTAAGGGACTCTTACAGTTTCAAAATCTGGCAAAAACACTTGATGATAATTATGTAATAGTTTTACTTGGCTTAAACGACAGCCAGCTTAACGACCTCCCTGAGTCAATAGTCGGACTTGCACATACTGATTCAGTGGCAGAGCTTGCAGCTCTTTATTCAATGGCTGACATATATGTCAATTTAACGCTTGAGGATACATTCCCTACAACAAATCTGGAAGCACTTGCATGTGGTACACCGGTTGTAACATTTAAGGCAGGCGGTGCAGCAGAATCAATTGATGACACATGCGGAATTGCAGTTGAAAGAAACAGCATCCAGGGGGTTGTAGCTGCAATTGAGAAGATTTTATCAATGCAGGGAATGGGATACACGGTAGAGGACTGCTTAAGAAGAGCAAGAATTTACGATAGAAACTACAGGTTTATGGAATATATCCAGGAAGTATATGAAGGAATTTAGTACAAAATTTCAAAAGTCCATACTGTTCTTTATTAAGATGTTAATGTATGCCCTTTCATTGGGAACATTTTTCGTGCTCTTCTCAATTGACAACCCGGAGATTATCGATTTGTCGCGTACGGCAGCAGTAACACTTTCAACATTTGTGATAACTCTTGTATTATTGTCTAACATTTACGGCGGATACGAAATCGGCTCTAAGAGAAAGCGTGAGATTTATATTTCGCTCATACTTACGGGTGTAATAACAGACCTGATTACATACTTTGAACTAACAATAATGAAAACAAATGAAGCTAACAATGCGACATTCACAATTGAAAATGTCGGCATTTTGTTTCTTGTAATTATCATTCAGAGTATTCTTTTCATTATTTTCACAATTATCGGTGATAATTTTTATTTCTGGATCAATGAGGCAGAAAAGTGCCTTATCATTACCGACGGTGATGAGGGGGCTAAGCGTGTTGCAGTAGCAATGTCTTTATTTAAGAGTAAATATAAAATTAACGAGATTGCAGGCTATCTTGATGAAGACTTAGAAGATAAAATGCTTTTAGCAGACACTATTGTTATGTATGAAATACCGATAGAAGAAAGAACTGCAATCATCGATTTCTGCTACAGGAATTTAAAGAACATTTACTTTAATCCTAAAATATCAGACATAATCGAGCAGGCCGGCAAGACTGCAATTATTGATGATATTCCGTTCTTTTCATGGCAGTTCCATGTGCTTACATTTGAACAGAGAATTGCTAAGAGAATTATGGACATAATAATCTCACTTATCGTACTTATCATTACAAGTCCTGTATTTTTAGTCAGTGCAGTCTTAATTAAAAAATACGATGGCGGAAAAGTATTTTTCAAGCAGAAAAGAGCTACAGTAAACGGTAAGGTTTTTGAAATATATAAATTCAGAACGATGAAAGAAAATGTTGAGAATAAATCAACATTTGTAGGTGATGACAGAATTACACCTATCGGTAAGAAGCTTAGAAAGTATAGAATTGATGAGCTGCCACAGCTTGTCAACATCATTAAAGGCGATATGTCGCTTGTAGGTCCAAGACCTGAGATGCTTGAAAATGTTGATGAATACACGAAGAATCTTCCTGAATTTGTATACAGGTTAAGAATGAAGGCAGGGCTTACAGGCTATGCACAGATAATCGGTAAATACAACACAAGCTCAAGGGATAAGCTGATGCTTGATTTATTATATATAGAGAATTATTCTCTGCTAAAAGATATTCAGCTTTTATTCAGAACAGTTCTTGTAATATTTAAGGCTGAGGATTCAACGCAGGCTTTCGCAGGTTCTACGAAGAATAACGGGACAGAAAACAATGGCTGATTTCTCAATTATTACGGTAACATATAACAGTGAAAATACTCTTAAAAGGGCTATGGAATCTGTAATTAACCAGACATATGCTCCAAAAGAGTATTTTATTATAGATGGCGGTTCAAAAGACAATACAGTTGATATTGCACTAAGCTACAAGGCTATAGCAGAAAAAAACGGTATTATGCTTTCTGTTTTATCAGAGCCTGATGATGGCATCTATGATGCAATGAACAAGGGAATCAGTATGTGCGGCGGTGACATTATAGGAATGATTAATTCAGATGATTACTATGAGACCGATGCGCTTAAGCTTGTTAATGAAAGCTATGAAAAAGATCATTTTGACGTATTGTATGGCGATTTAAGAATGTGCTATGAAGACGGCAGAAGCTTCATAAAAAAAGCACGAAACAGAAAGTATATGACATCACGTGATTGGAACCATCCTACAATGTTTGTGAGACGTGAAATATATAAAGACAATAAATACAAAACAGAGACAATTCACGATGACTATGACCTTGTGTTAAGACTAAAAAAGCAGGGTGCAAAGTTTTTAGTATTAAATAAGACTCTTGCTAATTTCACTATGAACGGGGTTTCTCATGAGAGAAACTTAAATAAAATGCTTGAGCGGATTAAGATAAAATATAAGATTTACAGAGATAACGGTTATTCAAGGCTTTACATCTTTGAATGCGTAATCGTAGAGCTTGCCAAGTTTATTGCAGGTTAGTTAAATTTATGAGCGTTATTAATTTAATTAAAATTCTATATTTAATGGAGTATCCGATAGATTTAGCGGGCGGCGGCCAGATGTCAACAAAGACTTTATGTGAAGGGATAGTTGAAAAGTCATCAGGCGGACTGGTTGAAGGCAATAATTTTATACCTGTTGTGTGCTGCCCAAGGCTTCTTACAAGTAAGGAAGAAGATTACGACTTTGAAATTGTAACATATGATTCCGATGAGAACAGGGAAGATACAAGGCTTAGAAGAATCGTTAATTTTTTAAGAAGAATCGGTTCATTTTATAAAATAATAAAAGAGGAAAAGCCTGATTTGATTCATGTTTCGATGTCCGAATCGCTTATTACATTTGGTTTTTTACGCTGCCTCGGTTTTTTTTCAAAAATCCCTTTTGTTTACACTGACAGAGGACTTGCATATGGCTATAGAAAGCATTCCAAAATGTGCATAAAGGCGACACTTAAGCATGCTGATAAGCTTATTACGACAACCTCTTACAATAAATCGCTTTGGGAAAAGGAAAGCCTTAAGTGCGGCATTGAAGTAATTCCGAATACTATCAGTAAAGCCTTCAATGACTATGATTCGAATAGAAGAGAAGAGAAAAGAAAAGAATACAATATAAGCGATGATGAACTTGTAATCGGATTTGCAGGGAGAATTTCAGAGGAAAAGGACTGGCCTTTTGTTCCTAAGCTTGTTAAGGAGCTTGCAAAAACAAATGTTAAATTCAAGGTTGCACTTGTAATTTCAGTTTATGAAAGCGGAGATATTAAGCAGGTGGAAGACATTAAGGCAGGAATCATCGATGCGATAGGTGAAGAAAATCTTATTTATATGCAGGATTTATCGCAGGAGGAAATATCCGACTACTACTATCTTGTTGATATTTTCGTAATGTCTTCGATGTTTGAGTCATTTGGAAAGGCAGCAGTCGAGGCAATGAGCAGAAAGTGCAGCGTAATATCAACAAATGTCGGCGGCCTTAAGGAGGTTATTGCAAAAGAAGAAAACCTGTATACAAAAGAGACTGTTGACAGATTTATTGACAGAGTAAAGTACTACTGTGAGAATAAAGAAGAGCTTAAAAAGGACAGAGAGTTTTTCTTTAAGCGGTATAAAGATAACTATACAATTGATGCAAATGTATCAAAGCACATAGCACTTTATAACCACATTTTAAGGAATTGATTTTGAAAGAAAATAAGGGTTCTGTATTTAAGAGCTTTCTTGAATACTTCTACGGTAATTTTATAGTATTACTTCTTGGGCTTATTTCATTGCCGCTTATAACAAGAGTAATGACAGAGGCTGAATATGGAAGAACATCCATGTTTCAGTCAGCTGTTTCCGTAGTCTATATATTTGCTATTTTAGGACTTGATCAGGGCTATATCAGATTTTTTTATCAGGATAAGATAAGCAGAAAGAAACTGTTCTATCAGTGCCTGTTCCCTTCTCTTTTACTTATTGTAATAGTATCGTTAATATATTTTGCCTTCTCATCAGTATTCAATAATTTCCTTTTTGAAAGGGACGGACTTGATATTACGCTTTTAGTGGTAGGCTATGCGGTCACATCGATATTTGAGAGATTCCTTTTCTTAAATATCAGAATGGATCAGAACGGAAAGCTTTATTCAAATCTAAACATTCTCTCAAAAGTATTGTATATAGCATTTATTTTTATATTCACATCAATACTTGGAGACGATTTTAGGGTAGTATTGTATGCCCTCACATTACCGCTTTTTATCGTGACATTAGGCTTATTTTTAAGATTTGTTAAAATAAATCATAAAGAAAAGATTTCTCTGTTAAGGGCTAATGAAAACGACATTTCATGGAATGAACTGCTTAAATATTCAGTGCCGTTTATCCCGATGCTTCTTATGGAATGGCTTTTATCAAGCATGGATAAATGGTCAATAAGAATATTTAACGATTTTTCAGAAACCGGAATATATGCTGCCGCAATGCAGATAATGGTAATCATTTTGACGATTAAAATCACATTTGTCGCATTCTGGTCGCCTATTGCAATGGATAAATATGAAAACGAATCTGAAGAAGTATGCAAGCCGTTCTTTGCAGACATGTTTTTAAAGGTTCAGTTTTTAGCATTAAGTCTTGCGTTTTTGCTTACATCGTTACGAGGCGTTGTAGTATTGATACTTGGGCAAAGATACAGAAGTGCAATAAAAATCATCCCGTTTTTAGCACTTATGCCTGTACTCAGCATAATGTTTGAAATGACAGGCCAGGGCGTCAAATTTGTCAAAAAGGTCAAATATTTAAATTATGCAAGCCTTGCAGCTATTATTACAAATTTAGTAGGAAATACGCTGTTTGTTCCAAAGTATAAAGGAGTCGGGGCAGCACTGGCTACTGCGATAACTTATATTGTGTATTTTACAATCGGAACATATTTTGCCAATAAGTTTTATCCGGTACAGTATAAGTTTAAGACGTTTATTTTATCTCTTGTGATTTATTCTTTATATGCATGCTTTGCGACATATACTGATAATCAGATAATTTCGTTTGCAGCCGGAATATTTGTATTTTTAATACATTTAATTATTAACAGAAAAGTTATAAAGGCATTATTTGACACTGCAATGGATGTATTTATTAAGCTTAGGAAAAGACAATGAATGTAATACTTCACGCTGACGATTACGGATACAATATAGAAGTTTCAAAGGACATAATTGACTGCATAAAAGAAGGCACTCTTCACGGAATAAGCATTATGCCAAACAGCCCTTATTTTGATGAGTGTATGGTAATTCTTAATGATTCAAAAGTAAATGTTTCAAAGGCAATTCACTTTTCGATATCAGAAGGCCCATGCCTTAGTGATAAGGATGAAGTAAAACTTCTAGTCAATGAAAACGGAATGTTTTGTTTATCGTTTTTTAAGCTTCTTTTGTTAAGTATAGGACCAAAAAGAAAAGAACTTAAAAAAGAGCTTAAGCAGGAAATAAGAGCACAGTTTATAAAGGCAAAACCATATCTTGATGAGATTAACGTTGATTCGCACGTTCATTATCATATGATTCCGCTTGTGCTTAAGAGTATTCTTGAAGTAATTAAGGAAGAAGGATATGAAATAAACTACTTAAGAGTACCTGCAGAACCGCTTATGCCTTTTATAAAAAACAGAAAAATCGGCGGATTCAATCTGGTTAACATAATAAAGAATATTGTGTTAAATGTACTGGCATTTTTTGATAAGTCTATGATTAATAAGTACAAGGATAAAACTGCTGTCTTTTTTGGAATTGTAATGAGTGGGCATATGGACATTGACAGGGTTTCGATACTTTTAAATGATTTTAAGAAAATAGCTGAAAGAAAAAATATGGATGTTGAAGTCTTAGCACATCCGGGAAGAGCAACATCAACAGATACTCTTCTTGACCCGTCAAACACTGAGTATTCAAAGGCACCTTTGTCAGAACTAAGACACATTGAGAAGAAGATGTTTATGGAGATTTCAAAGGTATTATGAGACATATGGCTTTGTTGTTAATGGCGTGTATATTTTTACTGCTTATTAACATATTTAAAAAGCATAGAGAGAAAATTTTTATTGCTGCAATTCTTTTTATGGCAGCAGTAAGCGGCATTTACTGTTACAAAAATGCAGACGGAATTTTATCGAAAAGACAACCTGTTAATCAGACCTTTTATGATACAAAGTATATTGATACGTGTGAATTTCCGGATGCTTTTTTAAGACTGTTCCTAAAAGGCAAAACAGTATATGTAAAGTCAGACAGACTTAACATAGAAGAAGCAGAGGGACAGGGCTTTGAATGGCAGTATGCATATTATCATGTAGAAAACATGGTAAGCTACCTTAATTCCATAGATGCGATTCCTGTTGAGGATTCATCATACAATGATGTCGTAATCAGTAAGGAAAAGGCAAAGGATTTTGAAAGATTAGGATACTTAAATGACCTTTTAAGAAATTCAATGATGCGCTCAAAGTATGATGATGACAGCGGAAGCTTTTTCTTTTACCTGTGGTATTACAGAGATTTGGCAAAGACATCATACTTATATTTACACGAAGAAAGCTTAAATGAAGATGAGCTTGTTCTTATATGGCAGCCACAGAATGAAGACGAGCCATACACTGAAGATATGTATTTAATGGGCAAGTCATATTATGAGGAAAATATAAAATAATGCAGCAGTTTATTGATTCATACATTGCAACATTAAGCGGACAGTTTTTTATAAACCAGGTAATAACCATATTGCTTTTAGTAATATATGGCGTTGTTTTTGTTGGAATAATAAGAGGGAAAAGCTTAAGCATAGCTGACTATATTCTTGCATATCCGCTTTCGCTGTTAGCATACAGTATATCGGGATATTTCCTCTTAAGTGCGGGAATTAAATTCAATAAATATTCTGTAATTATAACAATGGCATTATTTTTAATAATAACGGCAGTTTTCTTTAGAAAGCGTATTAATATTAAAAGCCTTATTAATAAAAATACTATAATTTATATTGCTCTTGCAGTAATTTTAACACTCGTATCGGTATCGGGGATTGTTCCTGTTTCTGCTACAAATGACTCAATGTATTTTTTCTCTGAATATCCAAGAGCACTTGTTCATTATGAAAAAATCGGCTCGATACTCGATAACTTTTTAACTGATGCATCCCAGGGAATTGCAATTATTGCAACATTGCCGTTTTTCTACGGATTTGATGAAATATTCGGTGTTCAGACACTTCTTAATATTAACTTTCTTGCATTCTTTGCATATGCGGTACAAAGCTATGCATCGACAAGGCTTGATAAAAAGAACACATATGTGATTACGTTTGTTTCAATTGTAATGCTTGTTACATCGATGCCGTTTGTTCTTATGTCAAGGTGGTTTATGGCAAATGCATTCTTTATGGAATATATGGCTGTTATATTGTATTTTGCATATGAATTCAGTATTAAGGAAGAAACAGACAGAGCTGATTTATTGGTATTGGCAGTATTAATAACCGGACTTTCAATTATGAGAATGGAAGGGGCGTTAAATGCGGGAGTTTTAATACTTTCAATTATGATGCTTAAGTTTAAGAGCAAAGATATTGCTCTGTACTTTTTAAGTCCTGTACTCATTTTACAGTCGCTATATTTATACAGAATATTCATAAAGATTACGCTTCATACTAAGATACAGTTTATGACTAAGGAAAAGGCGGTAGTTCTTATTGCATTTTTAATTATAATAATGCTTTATGCACTTTTAATCAGGAACAGGTTATCCGAAAAACTTGAAAAGAACTATGGATATTTGCTTGTATTATCGCTAATAGCAGTTAACCTTGTAATACTTGTGTATGACAGAAGCGGATATATTATTAACTTAAAGGCATTTATTTTTAATATGCTTAAAAACAGCGGATGGGGACTGTTTGTTCCGTTTGTGATCGGTGTATTTATTCTGATTCCAAAGAAATCAATTAAGATAAACTATTTTGACATATCGGTAGTGTGCTATATTTTAATAACAATTATTGCAGGATGGGCAAGAGGCGATAATTTGTATGAGAGCTTCGGAGATTCAGGTAACAGAATTATGATCCAGGCAGTACCTGTAATATTGTTTGCATTAATTGTTAAAGTTACGGAAGGACTTAAGTATTGGAAAGAAGAAAATTTAGGTTAAAAGGAATATTGTTATATTCGCTGTTATTTTTAGTGGCGTGTCTTATCATCTTTATTCCGTTCTATTCACGCTCTCTGTCAACTGTATGGGAGATTGACGGTGTAGGACAGTACTATCCGGCGTTTTTATATATAGGACAGTACATAAGAGATTTCTTATCAACAGGGAAGTTCGCATCGTTTGATTTAAGAATTGCAATGGGTGAAGATGTATTTTCTGCACTGAATTACTATGGACTTGGAGACCCTTTAAACATCATTGCGGTATTTTCGAACAAGTCAAATGGTGTAGCACTTTTTTCATTTATGTTTTTCTTAAGATTGTATCTTGCGGGACTTGCATTTATCCTTTATGCAAAGTATATGAAGCTTAACGAAAAGCTGATTCCATACGGTGCATTTGTCTACATTTGCTCCGGATATACGTTTTGCGCATGCATGATGTATATTCAGTTCTTATCGCCTCTCATTTTCTTCCCGCTTCTTTTGCTTGCATGCGAGAAGTTCTTTAAAGAGCGAAAATGGCTCCTTATGGTAATCGTTGGCGCATATGCATCACTTTGCACTATGTATTTATTCTATTATGCGGCGCTTTTCCTTGTACCTTACGCACTTATCAGAACCTGGTTCATTCATTCGGATAAAGCGGTAGCTAAGAAAATAATATCGATGGTACTTGACTGTGCAATGTGTGCCTTAGCAGCAATTATTGGAATTGTAGTGACATTTCCTGTTTTGTATCCGTCACTTAAGGGTATGCTCATATCTGAGAGGGCAGGAGGAGATATTGCAAAAATTCTTTTATCGCCGACAAATTATCGGCCAAGACGACACAATACCATTCAGTTTATAAAGGGATTTCTTCCAACATACGATGACGGTGTTTTCTTTTTCCATGAAATACCTGTTATCGCATATATTGCTGTTATACTTTTGTTTGTTTCATTCTTTGTATTTAAAAACAAAACAAACAGAAATAAGCAGCTTATCATAGCTGTAATTGTAGGATGTCTGCTATATACGATGCCTATTACAAACATCGTATTTTCCGGGTTTGTTGAAGGCTTTAGCTATGACAGATGGATATTCATGCTTGAGTTTGTATTTGCCATAGTATTTATTCAGGTGGCGGAAGATTTGATTGAATTAAAGGCAGTTAATAAAGAAAGAGCCTATAACTTAACAGGACTTGCCGCTATAGCCAATGTTATTATTATCGGTTTCATTTTATATGAATTTGCGGGTGCGGATTTCAGGAATGCTTTTATTAAAAACGATGAAGTAGGTAAATACGTTGATTCGCCTGTTAATTATTCAGAGACATCAAACGATTCTCTTACGAATATTAACGGAAGACCTGAAAATGTTCAGATGATAAATGATTATTACGGACTCACATTCTGGTTAAGCGTTGTAAATCCTAACATGCAAAAGATTGCGGATAAGCTTCCTATTCTTAATTCACAGGGTTTTGTCGACCAGAGAATGTTTGGACTTGAAAACAGCAAGGTAAGAGAGTCGCTTGCGGGAGTTAAGTATTACTTACGACATGATAACGAAAACTTCCCTGACAGCTATGTATTAAAGGAAAAGGTTGATTTTTACGGGGAAGAATGGGAAATATATGAAAATCCGGATGTTCTTCCATTATGCTTTGCCTATGAAAAGAATTTTTATAATAACGACTTTGAAAAGGCATACTATGATGAGGATGAAGAAGTAATAAAAAAAGCAGTAAAGGCAGAGAATGTTACATATTCTGACGACTTAATTACATGTAACATTAACCTTGATAAGGATTCAGTAGTACTTCTTTCGATACCGTATTCTGACGGATGGAGTGTAACTATTGATGATACGCCGGTAAAAGTTTATAATTCCAGTATATATTACATTGCGGTTGATGCTATAAAAGGCAGTCATACAATCAGGTATTCGTATTCTGCATATAGATAAATTGGCAAAATATTCAGAGGTTTAAAATGAGTGTAAATAAAGTTTCGGTTGTCGTTTCCATTTATAACGAAGAAGAGTCGGTTGAGAAGTTTTATGACGTATGTTCTAAGGAACTTAAAAATACAGGACGCGACTATGAGCTTATATTTGTAAATGACGGAAGTATAGACAATTCGTATACGCTTCTTGATAATATTGCAAAGAATGATAAAAATGTCGTATTAGTGTCTTTTTCCAAGAATTTCGGACATGAGGCGGCAATGATTGCAGGAATTGATTACGCTAAAGGTGACTGCATAATCTGCATGGATGGTGATTTACAGCATCCGCCAAAGCATATTCACGATATCATCGCCAAATTTGACGAGGGCTTTGAGATTGTTTCAATGGTAAGGACGGAACGTAAGGATGGCGGCTTTTTCAGAAAGGTTACATCAAATGCGTTCTATAGCATACTGAATAAGATGTCAGGTGCCAAGTTTATTAAGAATTCATCTGATTTCTTCGCAATTAATAATAAGGTTGCAAATGTATTAAGAAAAGACTACAGGGAAAAGGTACGTTATTTAAGAGGATATGTACAGTCGGTAGGATTTAAGGCGACAACAGTTGAATTCAGTGCAGCCGCAAGAGAAGCGGGCAAGAGTAAATACACGTTCAAGTCATTGCTTGATTTTTCGACAAATACGATATTGAGCTTCTCTGATTTACCATTAAGGGTAGGTATTATATTTGGTATAGTTGTTGCATTTATCGGACTTTTGGTCATGGGGTGGACATATGTTGATAAATACATTTTCAAAAACACTCCTGATGGCTATCCGACCATAATTGTAGTGCTCTGCTTTATGTTCTCAGCGTTGTTCTTATTACTTGGAATTATTGGCGAATACATAGGGGTACTGTTTAAGGAAATCAAGGACAGACCGATTTACATAGTAAGCGAAATTACTGAAAAAGGAGAAAAGACAGATGTCTCTTTATGAAAAAATAGTTAAGGGCGAAGAAAAAATTTCACTTGTAGGCCTTGGCTATGTAGGAATGCCTATTGCAGTTGCCTTTGCGAAGAAGGCTAAGGTTATAGGCTTTGATCTTAACAGCGAGAAAATTGCGACATATAAATCGGGAATTGATCCGACATGTGAGGTTGGAGATGATGTAATCAAAAATACTACCGTAGAGTTTACTTCTGATCCATCAAAGCTTAAGGAAGCCAAATTCCACATTGTTGCAGTCCCGACACCTATAAATCTTGATAAGACACCTGATTTATTCCCGGTTGAATCGGCTTCAAAGCTCCTTGGACAAAACCTTACCAAGGGCTCGATTGTTGTATATGAATCAACAGTATATCCGGGCGTTACGGAAGATGTATGTGTGCCTATTCTTGAAAAGGAATCAGGACTTAAGTGCGGAGTTGATTTTAAGATCGGATATTCACCTGAGAGAATAAATCCGGGTGATAAGGTTCACAGACTTGAGAACATAAGGAAGATTGTATCCGGTATGGATTCAGAATCACTTGATGAAATCGCCAGCGTTTATGAGTTAGTAATTGAAGCAGGCGTTCACCGTGCAGGAAGCATTAAGGTTGCAGAAGCCGCAAAGGTTGTTGAGAATTCACAGCGAGATGTTAATATAGCATTTATTAATGAACTTGCAATGGCATTTGACAAGATGGGCATTGACACTAAGGAAGTAATTGACGCAATGAACACAAAGTGGAATGCGCTTGGGTTTAATCCTGGACTTGTAGGAGGACACTGTATAGGAGTTGATCCGTATTACTTTATTTACGAGGCTGAGAAGTTAGGGTATCACTCAAGAATCATTTCAGCATCAAGACAGATCAACGATGATATGCCTCAATTTGTAGGTGATGCAATAATCAAGCAGTTAATTCTTGCAGGAAAGCAGGTTAAAAATGCAAAGGTAGTGTTCTTTGGCGCAACGTTTAAGGAAAACTGCCCTGACGTACGAAACTCAAAAGTTATGGAGATAGTTAAATATCTTAAAGACTTTGAAATATATCCGGTGCTTGTAGATCCATATGCAGATAAAAAGGATGTATTAAGAAGCTACAGCCACGAACTTTCAGATATCAGTGATTCAAATGATGCAGACTGTATAGTACTTGCAGTCGCACATGATGAATTTAAGAAGAAATCACTTTCTGAGTGGGATAAGCACTTTAAAGATATGTCAAATGATGAGAAGGTCATTGTTGACATTAAGTCAATACTTGATAAAGAAGAAGTTTTGGCAAAAGGATTCAGATACTGGAGACTATAGTCAGACGATAGGAGAAAGTATGGCATTAATTGTAAATGCCGATGATTTCGGTAAATCACCGGAAGTGAATAAAGCGATTGCAGAGTGCTTCAACAAAGGATATATTAACCGCACAACAGTAATGGTTAATATGCCTTATGCCGAGGAAGCCTTTGATATTGCGAAGAAAAACGGCTTTATTGATAAGGTCGGTCTTCACATTAATCTTACTGAAGGAAGACCTCTTTCTGACAGTATAAAGCTTAATTCTGACTTCTGTAATATGGAAGGTGTATTTACTGCGGCATTTTACCGCTCAACCAGGAAGCGTCTCCATATGGACAAGGAATCGGTAAGCGACATTACGGAAGAAGTCAAGGCACAGATTGACAAGTACTTATCGCTTGGATTTACGCTTAAGCATATTGATTCGCACCATCATGTTCATACGAATTATCCCGTATATAAATCATTAAAGATTTTATCGAGATATTACAACTTTTCATCAATACGATTATCAAGAAACTTATACAGGGGCGGAAGCTTATTTAACAGGACATATAAGTCATTCATAAATAAAAAATTCAGACAGATATGCAATCATACAACCGATTATTTCGGTTCATTTAAAGATGTAGTCGATTACTTTGCAACCGGGTCGGATGAACAGATAGTAGACAGCACTACAAATATAGTAAATGACTTTTGCGTGAAGCATGACCTGGAAGTTATGGTTCACCCAATGTATTCAAAAGAGGGAGTATTGGTTGACTCTGATATTCCTTTTGAGAGAGAGATTTTACTCTATGAGGTCAGATAATAAATTAAAATATGCATTTCCTATGATAATCACAGCATTTTTGCTGTGCATTATTTATGCAATAAAAGGCATATTCCCCTTTGGCACAAATACAATAGATTACTATGATATGGCCCAGCAGATTACGGCCTTTTATTATCATACTTTTGACTTTCTTCACGGCGAGAAAAATCTGTTTTTTGACCCATACACGGCACTTGGCGTCAACATGGCAATGAGCACTTCGGGCTGCTCTCATCTAAGCATTTTCAACTTGTTTTTCCTTTTTGTAAAAAGAGAAAATATACTGGTAAGCCTCTCGATTTTTTTAATGATTAAAATGGCCCTTATGAGTCTGTTTATGTATATATATATTCACTCAAGGTACAAATTGTCATATTTTTATGAGGTGATTTTCTCTGTTGGCTACGCATTTTGCGGCTATGTTTTAATGCTTTACATGACCATTCAGTGGCTTGATGTTGCGGCACTTTTCCCATTGTTAATGTTGTTCCTTCACAAGCTTATTAAGGATGGCAGTGCAAACGGATACATAATTACGCTTACGTTAATGATAATTGCAAGCTATTACCAGAGCTTTATGATTTTAATTTATATTGTATTAATGGTAGGCGTTTCACTCATTGCAGACAGGGCATTTATAAAGAGTGAGAAGGCAAATTATGAAAATTACCATTTGTTAAAGCTATTAATTTCAACTGTTTTATCGCTTGTTCTATCATCGTTTATTCTTCTGCCGCAGATTAAGCAGACACTTAATTCGGCAAGATTTAACAATGAAAACGGCGGCGGAATTCTTTCTCTTTACTATTCGATAGTTAGTAGCGTAAAGCCGCAGTACACCCACAGACTGTGGGCTGTTCTTCTGCTTTCGTTTGCTTTTTCAGTGTGTGTTTACGGAATAATCAAATACAGGAAAGATAAAAAAAGAGTGTGCATAAGTTTACTATCGCTTTTTATCATCTTGTCAGAGCTCATTGTTGAAGGCGTGAATCTTTTCTGGCACTTTGGCTCATATGTCGGATATCCGATACGAAACGGATATATGATTTATTTTACCGTTTCATTAGTTGCAA
>SFNX01000048.1 GCA_004552595.1 Lachnospiraceae bacterium
CGACCTTTTAGTTCAGGTAATCGTGAAAGACCACGATATTTTCCAGAGACAGGATATGAATATTTTCTCGACAGCACCAATAAGCTTTGCAACAGCAGCACTTGGCGGCGATATTCTTATCGACACTGTTGATGGAAAGGTAATATATGAGGTTAAGCCTGGAACACAGACAGATACAAGAATAAGACTTAAGGGCAAGGGTGTACCATCACTTAGAAATAAGGAAATTCGTGGTGACCAGTACGTTACCCTTATCGTTCAGACTCCTGACAAGCTTTCATTAGAGGCAAAAGACCTCCTTAAGAAATTTGACGCACTTACAGGTGATTCCTTAAATGCGGCAAAGAAGTACACCGAGTCAAAGGGTGAGTTCAGCTGATTTGATATAAACAGAACTGATAACACCTTATAAATTAATAATAGATGGTCATACTGATGTATGGCCATTTATTTTATTCAAAGATGCCCGATTTTATGATAGAATAAGGGATAGTGAAAAAATACAAAAGTCTTTGACTCGTATATAGGATAATGATATGGACATTAAGAAAATAATCAGCAAAACAGCAGCTGAACTTGATATTAATTATTCAAATCAGGGAATATTCGAAATAGGCGTAGGAGAAAAGCTTCCTAAGCGTTCGGAGATTATCGAAATCATTGAAGAAATCAGAAGGCTTATATTCCCGGGATTTTTTGGCTCTGAGAATACGTCAATAGTGCCGCTTGATATTTTTGCGGGAAATGAGCTTTCAATAATTTATGAAAAGCTTTATAAGCAGATTAAGATTGCACTTCTATTCAGCCTTCGCGATAAAAAGGATAGGAATAAGGATGAACTCAAGGGTGATTCAAAGAGCATTGATGAAATATCAGAGGAGCTTACACTTGAATTTATTAAAAAACTTCCTAAGGTCCAGGAATTAATTCTTAAAGACGTTGAAGCAGAACTTCAGGGAGACCCGGCAGCAAGTTCCCTTGAGGAAATCATTTTCTCATATCCCGGAATATATGCGATTTCAATTTACAGGGTTGCACATGTACTTTATGAACTGAAAATTCCGTTCATTCCACGTATTATGACAGAGCATGCCCATTCTAAGACAGGTATAGATATTAATCCGGGTGCTACAATCGGTGAGTACTTCTTCATTGACCACGGTACAGGAATCGTTATCGGTGAGACTACTACAATTGGTGATCACGTTAAGATATATCAGGGTGTAACACTTGGTGCACTCTCTACAATGAAGGGACAGGAGCTTTCCGGAGTAAAGAGACATCCTACAATCGAGAATAATGTGGTAATATATGCAAATACAACCATTCTTGGTGGTGAAACAGTTGTCGGAGAGGGCTCTGTAGTTGCAGGTAATACTTTCTTAACGCAGTCGGTGCCTGCAAATACTACCGTATCCGCATATTTGCCGGAGCTTAAGCTTAAAGCCCGCCGGGTTAAGAATAAATAGGAATTTTTCTTTTTTATGACAGACATTAATTCAAATAATAAAAAAGCACTAATTGCTATGAGCGGCGGTGTTGATTCATCAGTCGCGGCCAAGATTATAAACGATGCTTCATTTGAGTGTATCGGATGCACTATGAAGCTTTATGATAATGATGATACAGTATTAAGCAAAGACAACACGTGCTGCAGTCTTGATGACGTGGAAGATGCGAGACAGGTCGCTGCAAATCTGAAAATGCCGTATTATGTATTCAATTTTAAGGACGGCTTTAAGGAGCATGTAATTGATTCATTTGTTAAGGCGTATGAGTCGGGAAAGACACCGAATCCATGCATCCTCTGTAATCGTTACATGAAATTTGAAAAGCTTTATCAGCGCGCAAGAGAGCTTGGCTGTTACTACGTTGTGACAGGCCATTATGCCAGAATTGAGTATGATGGCAACCGATATCTTCTTAAGAAAGCAATCGATAAATCAAAGGACCAGAGCTATGTTCTCTACTCAATGACTCAGGAACAGCTTAAGCACACGCTTTTCCCACTTGGGGAGCTTGAGAAGACTAAGGTTCGTGAAATCGCCACAAAAAACGGTTTTGTTAACTCGAATAAGCCTGACAGCCAGGACATATGCTTTGTGCCGGATGGCGATTATGCTTCGTTTCTTGAGAGATATACAGGTAAGAAGTACGAAGAAGGACATTTTATAGATTGCGCCGGCAACATGCTTGGCACTCATAAGGGTATAGTCAGATATACTGTCGGACAGAGAAAGGGACTTGGTATTTCCTATAATGAGCCGATATATGTTAAGGATATAGATGTTAAAAATAATACCGTGGTTCTCGCAAGAGACTCTGAACTGTATTCTGACCGACTCATTGCAAATGATATTAATCTGATTTCAGTTGACAAAATCGATAAGCCAATGGAAGTGACAGCGAAAATACGCTACAGACATACAGAAGCTAAGGCAACCGTAACACAGATTTCAGAAGATGAGATAGAAGTAGTATTTAAGGAGCCGCAGCGTGCCATTACAAAAGGTCAGGCTGTAGTTCTATATCAGGGTGATATTGTTGTCGGTGGCGGCACAATATGCTGATAAAATATCCGATTCTTATTTACCAGGAGGAAAATATATGTGTAACTGTAACAAAGGAAAATTTTACATCACAACGCCAATCTATTACCCGTCGGGTAATCCGCACATTGGACACTGCTATACAACTGTAGCATGTGATTCGATTGCCAGATATAAACGAATGCAGGGCTACGATGTTATGTTTCTTACAGGAACTGATGAGCACGGTCTTAAAATAGAAACAAAGGCAGCAGAAAAGGGAGTAACTCCTCAGGAATATGTAGATGAAATAGTTGCTATCTTTAAGAATCTCTGGGAGTACATGGGAATAAGCTATGACAGATACATCCGTACAACTGATGACTATCATGTTGAGTCTGTACAGAAGATATTTAAAGAGCTTTATGACAGAGGCTATATCTATAAAGGCGAGTATACCGGAAAATACTGTACTCCATGTGAATCATTCTGGACAGAGAGCCAGCTTGTTGACGGAAAGTGTCCTGACTGTGGAAGAGAAGTAATCGAAGCAAAAGAGGAGGCATATTTCTTTAAGATGAGTCCTTTTGCAGACAGACTTGAAGAACTCTTAACTAAGACAGATTATCTTCGTCCGAAGACTCGTGCTATTGAACTTGTTAATAACTTTATTAAGCCGGGACTGGAAGATTTATGCGTATCAAGAACAAGCTTTACATGGGGTATTCCTGTTTCATTTGATGAAAAGCATGTAATTTATGTATGGGTTGACGCATTATCAAACTATATAACTGCTCTTGGTTATCTTAACGACAAATATGATGATTATGATAAGTTCTGGCCGGCAGATGTTCATATGGTAGCAAAGGATATTATGAGATTCCATGCACTTATATGGCCTGCAATGCTTATGGCACTTGATTTACCACTTCCTAAGCACTTAGCCGTTCATGGATGGATAACATTTAACGGACAGAAGATGAGTAAGTCACTTGGTAATGTTGTAGATCCGATGATACTTGGACAAAGATACGGTGCAGATGCTATCAGATACCACATTATGAGGGAAATGGCACTTGGTGCTGATTCATCTTTCTCTAACGAGATAATGATTAACAGAATTAACTCAGACCTTGCCAACGGATTTGGTAACCTCGTATCAAGAACAGTTGCAATGGTAATCAAGTATTTTGGCGGAACGCTTATTACAGACAGGGAAGAAGGAGACTTTGATTCTGAGCTTATCACAATGATTGAAGGCTTAAGAGATAAGGTTGATTCTTTTGTTGATGAAACTCAGCTTCAGAATGCACTTGCAGAAATATTCACACTTGTAGCAAGAGCAAATAAATATATCGACGAGACAGAGCCATGGGTACTTGCCAAGGACGAGACTAAGAAGGCAAGACTGGCAAGCGTACTTTATAATCTGTTAGAGGCAATAAGAGTCAGCGCAACACTTCTTAAGGCATTTATGCCTGCTACAATGCCAAAGGCACTTAAGCAGATTGGATGCAGTGAAGAAATGGCTTCGTATGAGAACGCAGGCAAATACGGCGTTCTCCCAGTTGATGTAACAGTTGAGAAGGGTGAAGTATTATTCCCACGTATCGACGTGGATAAAGAAATTGAGGCATTAAACGAGTTCATTAAGAATAATGCATAGCCGGAAAGGTACAATATGGCACTTATAGAATTAAAAGACGTATGCAAGGAATTTACTCAGGATGATTTGGTAATCCGTGCTCTTAACAATATTAATCTTTCAATAGAAGAGAACGACATTTACGGCATTATCGGTATGTCGGGTGCGGGAAAGAGTACACTTGTAAGATGTCTTAACTATCTCGAAAAGCCTACAAGCGGCACAGTAATAATTGATGGTGAAAAGCTAGGCGCACTTACTGAAAGAGAACTTCGTGAGAAACGCGGCAGTATCGCTATGATTTTCCAGCATTTTAATCTTCTTATGCAGAAGACTGTCATTGACAACGTAATGTTCCCACTTAAGCTTAAGGGAATCAAGAAAGCGGAAGCTAAGGCTAAGGCGTTAGAGTATCTTAAGACTGTAGGTCTTGAAGATAAGGCAAAAGCATACCCGGCACAGCTTTCTGGCGGACAGAAGCAGAGAGTTGCAATCGCAAGAGCACTTGCCTGCGACCCGAAGATTTTACTTTGCGATGAGGCAACCTCAGCACTTGACCCTCAGACAACCGAATCGATTTTGTCTTTGCTTAAAGAGATTAACAAAAATACAGGCATTACGATTGTAATTATTACACATCAGATGAGTGTAGTTGAGACAATCTGTAACAAAGTTGCAATTATCGATAACGGTGACCTTGTCGAAACCGGATATGTAGCTGATGTATTTGCTAACCCGAAGTCAAATGCTGCCAAGAAGCTTATTTTTGGCGGAGCCGAGGATGAAATGTTAAGCGTTAAGCATGTTGATAAGATTCCTGAGAAGGGAAAGACAGTACGTATCGTTTTCTCGGAGAATTCAAGCTTCGAGCCTGTAGTTGCAGATTTAATACTTCAGTTTAATGTGCCGGTTAATATTTTGTATGCAAATACAAGAGATGTTGGCGGAATTGCCAAGGGTGATATGGTAATAACACTTCCTGAAGACAGGCATTTGCAGATTGATATGATAGAGTTCCTTAAGAAAAAAGGATTAGATGTTCAGGAGGTGTCTTAAATGTTTGGCAACGAAATTGTTATAATGCTTTTAGAAGGTATCAGGGACACCGTATATATGACGGTTGCGTCCACATTCTTTGGATATGTGATCGGTCTGCCAATGGGCATTGCACTTGCCGTTACGGATAAGGACGGACTTAAGCCAAATGCGGCTATATACAGAGTACTTGATGTTATTTCAAATATTGTAAGATCAATACCGTTTTTGATTCTACTTATACTTCTTATTCCGTTTACGCGACTTGTAGTAGGAAAGAGCTACGGCTCGACTGCAACAATTGTTCCGCTTATTATTTGTGCAGCACCTTATATAGCAAGACTTGTTGAGTCATCTCTTAAGGAAGTCGATAAGGGTGTTGTAGAGGCGGCAAAATCAATGGGTGCGACAAATTTCCAGATTGTTATGCACGTTCTCTTAGTGGAAGGCAGAACTTCAATTATTACAGGTGCTACAATTGCGATGGGTACAATTCTTGGATACTCAGCAATGGCAGGAACAGTCGGCGGTGGAGGACTTGGAGATATCGCTGTCAGATACGGATATTACAGATGGCAGACAGATATCATGATAATCACAGTTATTCTTATTATCATTCTTTTCCAGCTTTTCCAGAATATAGGAATGAAGATAGCTGCTAAGATGGATAAGAGATAAATTTTTGTTGATTTAATAGATTTAATGAAATAAAATAATTGTATAATTATTGCTACTAAGCGAAAGGAGGTTCATGATGCGTATTGGCGCTGTGTCTATGACACCATACATATACAATACGAACAGCATAAGTGCTAAAAGTCTTAATAAGATTTCAGCAATCTCAGATGATAATACAGTATCGAGACTTGATGCTACAAGCCTTGTAAGTGATGAAGCTTCTACTCAGAATATGAATCCTCTTAAGCCTGGTCAGAGTCTTGATTTCGCGGGAATCTTAGAAATGCAGATGCAGATGAGTCATGCGAATGAGGCTCGTATAATGCAATATTGATAATTTTTCATAATAGGAGGATAGTAAAATGAAATACGTATGTCCGGTATGTGGATACATTCATGAAGGAGACAACCCACCAGCAGAGTGTCCTGTATGTCACGTTTCAGGAGAAAAGTTTAAGGCAGTTGAAGGTGATTTAAAGCTTGCTGCTGAGCATGAGTATGGTATCTATGCTAAGACAGTTAAGGATAATGCTGATATTTCAGCAGAGGATAAGGCATACATTAAGGAACAGCTCATGGCTAACTTTAACGGTGAGTGTTCAGAAGTAGGTATGTACCTTTGCATGGCAAGAATCGCACATCGTGAAGGATATCCTGAAATCGGTTTATATTGGGAGAAGGCAGCTTATGAAGAGGCTGAGCATGCAGCTAAGTTTGCAGAGCTTCTCGGTGAGGAGCTTGAACCTAATATGAAGGCTACTACTAAGGATAACCTTGCATGGAGAGTTGATTGTGAATTCGGCGCTACACAGGGTAAGTTCGATTTAGCAGCATGTGCTAAGAAGAACGGTCTTGATGCAATCCATGACACAGTACATGAGATGGCTCGTGACGAGGCAAGACACGGCAAGGCATTAAAGGGACTCTTAGAGAGATACTTTAAGTAAAATTATCTGATAATATTCATATTAAATTATAAAAGGCGCGTTAACTGCGCCTTTTAAATTATGTTTAGAATGCATGATTATTAATGTATTGGAAAGAGGTATTATTATGGCAAATCCTATCGTTACAATAACTATGGAAAACGGTGATGTTATGAAGGCAGAGCTTTATCCTGAAATCGCACCTAACACTGTTAAGAATTTTGTATCTTTAGTAAGTAAAGGATACTATGACGGACTCATTTTCCACAGAGTCATTAAAGGGTTTATGATTCAGGGCGGATGTCCTGAAGGAACAGGAATGGGCGGCCCTGGATATTCAATAAAGGGTGAGTTTTCAGGAAACGGATTCACAAATGACTTAAAGCACACTAAAGGTGTTTTATCAATGGCCCGTTCAATGATGCCAAATTCAGCAGGCTCACAGTTCTTCATTATGCATGAGACAAGTCCACACCTTGACGGACAGTACGCTGCATTTGGTAAGGTTACAGAAGGACTTGATGTTGTTGATAAGATTGCATCTGTTAAGACAGATTATTCTGACAGGCCAATTGAAGAACAGAAAATCAAGTCAATTACAGTTGATACAATGGGCGAAACATACGAAGAGCCTGAAAAATACTAAATTATTCTAACCGGTAATACACAAGTATCGTAGAACCGTAAGGAGGAAACAATGGGAATGGAATTTGTTAGGCAGCTTCCAAAGCCTGACGATTTTAAAAAGGAATATGCTCTTGCTGATTCACTTAAGGCAGTCAAGGAAGCGCGGGATAAAGAAATTTCAGATGTATTAACAGGTAAGAGTGACAAGTTCTTAGTAATAATCGGACCTTGTTCTGCTGACAGGGAAGATGCATTGCTCGATTACATTTCAAGGCTTGCCAAGGTCAATGAAAAAGTTAAAGATAAGCTTGTCATTATCCCGAGAATTTATACAAATAAGCCGCGTACAACAGGCGAAGGCTATAAGGGAATCGCGTCACAGCCAAATCCTGAGAAGGAGCCTGACCTTATTAAGGGACTTATCGCAGTCCGCTCAATGCATATGAAGGCACTTGAGGTTTCGGGAATGACACCGGCTGATGAGATGCTATATCCTGAAAACTATCCGTATCTTGATGATATTCTTTCATATGTAGCAATCGGCGCAAGGTCGGTTGAAGACCAGCAGCACAGGCTTACGACATCAGGTTTTGATGTTGCGGCAGGAATGAAGAACCCTACATCCGGCGACTTAACGGTAATGCTTAATTCCGTATATGCTGCACAGCACGCCCATACATTTACATACAGAGGCTGGGAGGTTAAGACTACCGGAAATCCGCTTGCACACACAGTACTTCGCGGAAGTATCAACGCATACGGAAGAAGCTTTGCAAACTATCATTACGAGGATTTACAGAGACTTTATGAATTATACGAAGAAAGAGAGCTTCATAACCCGGCAGCAGTTATTGATGCCAACCACAATAACTCAGGTAAAAAGTTCAAAGAGCAGGTTCGTATAGTAGGTGAAGTGCTTCACTCAAGAAGGCACAGTGATAACATTAAGAAGTTAGTTAAGGGTGTTATGATAGAAAGCTACATTGAAGAAGGCTGTCAGAAGATTGGAGAAGGAATATACGGAAAGTCTATTACAGACCCTTGTCTTGGATGGGATGATTCAGAAAAGCTTATATACTACATTGCAGAAAACTGCTAAATATTAATCTGATATTTAAAATGGTAAGCGCGCGGTATTTAATCCGCGCGCTTTTTTAGGAATTATTCACTAAAACTTCTCGCTTCCTTTAAGGATTGGAGAAAGTCTTTTATAAATTAAAAATGTAATCAATACGCTTATCATTCCCTTTACAAACGTAAACGGCATATTAAATATGATAAGACATTTAAGGAGTGAATCAGCTGCAGGAAAAATTGCCTGATAAGCTGCGATGATTGCATCCATTGGCATGAAGTTTGTGTAAATAGGATATACGATGTAGTAATTAGTAACTATACTTATTACAGCCATAATTGCAGCACCTAAAACTGAGCCGATTAAAGCTCCTTTTTTTGTGTTGTTTTTCTTATATATCATACCTGCAGTGAATACAAAGGACGCACCCAGAATGAAGTTAGATAACTCGCCAACACCACCTGTTGTAGTCCTCATAAGATGAAGCAGGTTTTTGATAAGGCAGATTACTACACCCGGAATCGGGCCAAGTGCGAATGAACCGATAAGGGCCGGAAGCTCTGATATGTCCATTTTGATAAATGATGGCATGAACGGAACGCTAAAGTCGATATACATAAGTATAAAAGCGATAGCAGAAAGCATGCCTGTGACTGTGATTTTTCTTGTTCTTGATTGTACGTTCATTTTGTCCTCCTAAATTGTCGCGCGGTTTTCAAAATAAAAAAACCCGCGAAAATGCGGGGCAAAAAGATACAGTGATAATGTCACTGTAAAATCTTCTCTCATCCGGACTATAACCGTCGGTTCCGGAATTACACCGGATCATGAACAGAATCTGTTCTCGTGGACTATACCACCGGTAGGGAATTGACTTAAGTCTCACCCAACCCCGAAGTTTTATTACATTGCACATAATATTCTCATTTTTAATAGAAGTCAAGAAGAAATGCGTTTTCTTTACATTTATCTTTGTATGAAATATAATAAAGTAATTCGGAGGACTATATGAATAGCAAAGATATTTCAGGCAAAACACTCGAGGACATTGGTATAAGCGTCCTGTTAATTGCGCTTTTTTCTGCGACAATTGTCGATTCATTAGGCGGTGAGTTTCTATTTACCGAGAACCTTGTTATGACAATTGTTACTTTTGTTGCAGTGCTCCTTGCCGCAATCCGTGTAACAAATATACCTGCTATAATAGCCGGTATTGCAACCGTAAGTTATATAGCATATAAGCTTTATCAGATGTTTGCACAAGGTGGCATTATTGAAGGACTGTCGTATTTATGGATTGCGATTCCGGGACTTGCAGTGCTTGGAATGGCACTTTTCAGTAAGGGAATCCAGAGACTTCAGAGAGATAATAATGTATTAAGTAAGCAGGTTGAAGATCTCATTATGATTGATCCGCTTACAGGCTTTTACAACTTAAGAAGTATGTATATGGATATCCAGACGCAGATTTCATATTCAGAGCGTAATAATACATATATCTCACTTATGATAATAAGACCAAGATATCGTAAGGAGTTAAAGGACGTCCTTAAGAAGGAACAGTATGAGAAGGTTATTGTAACATTCAGTAAGATTGTATACGAAACGGTACGATTAGAGGACAGGGTTTATTCTCTTGACAGTGACGGAACAGTAGGTGTTTTACTTACATGTGACAGACAGGGTGCCAAGCTTGTTGAGAAGAGAATAAGAACTAAGATTGATAATACAAATGCTTTTGATAATATTGCTCAGAAGCCAATCAGAATGGAAATTCAGTTAGGATTCTTAGAATATAAGAAAGAATATAACAGAGATGCAATCAAATTTAAGTCACTTGTCGAAGAAGAGGTTGCATACGATATCTGATATGAGGGCACTTTAATATAGTATTGTTGCACAAAACAGAAGCATAAAACTTATAAAATAGCAACATAACTCCGAAAAGATACGAAAAATTTGACATTGTGACAAAAGTTGCCTAAACTACGATTGATGAAATAGATTGACAATTTTTATTTTGCACATAATCGAATGGGAAAGTGAAAGGAGATTATTATGGCAGAAGTTAAGAAAAATGTTGTAGCTCCGGCTGCTACAGAAGTTAAAAAAGAAGAAGTTAAGAAGGAAGCTCCTAAGGCTGAAGTTAAGAAGGAAGCTCCAAAGAAAGAAGCTCCTAAGAAGGCAGAAGTTAAGAAGGCAGAAGCTAAGAAGGCACCTGCTAAGAAAGAAGCTCCAAAGAAGGAAGCTCCTAAGAAGGCAGCAGCTAAGAAAGCACCTGCTAAGAAGGCAGAAGTTAAGGAAACATTCGCTGTTCAGTTCGCAGGTAAGGATTATGCATCAGATGTAATCGTTAAGCTTGTTAAGGATGCTTACAAGGCAACAAAGAATAAAGCAGCTATCAAGACTCTTAACGTATATGTTAACACAGATGACAGCAGAGCTTACTACGTTATTAACGATGAGTTCCATGGAAGCGTTGAACTCTAATCATTAATTTGAATTTAAGAGGCACCGGATTTATCCGGTGCTTTTTTTTGCAAAAATAAGAGCAATAAAATCAAATTAGCTATAAAGTTTATTGATAAATGACCGATAAAATAAGTGTAACAGTATAAGGCTCACGGAATGAGCCATTTAGTTCAGGGAAGAATTCACATTTCTCCAGGGAAGGAAAGGTGGCGAGAATATGCGTATTGAAGCGTATAACATGGTGTCACAGGTGTATGGCACACAGAAACCACATAAGGCACAGAGCACTTCTAAAGTAAGCAGAATGGACGAAGTTCAGATCTCCAGCTTTGGTAAGGACTTAGCAGTTGCTAAGCAGGCTGTTAAAAATGCCCCTGATGTGAGAGAGTCAGTTACAGCTCCACTTAAGGAGAGCATAAATGCAGGCACATATTCTGTGAGTGGTGAAGATTTTGCAAGCAAGCTTCTTGCAAAATACGAGGAGAAGATGGGCTTCTAGGTATATTATCAGAAGCCCTGCCTTCTGCTAATTGAGGGGCAGACTATTAAAAGGGGGAAGTCAAGTGGCAAGCTTAATGGAAGAATTAATGAACACTCTCGAGCTTGAGATTGTTGAATATAATAAGCTGCTTGAACTCGCAAAGAAAAAGACTCCCGTAATTGTTTCGGGGGATATGGAACAGTTAAGAAAAGTCACGGATGAAGAACAAAGCGTTGCAGATACGATTGTCGGTCTTGATCAGAAGAGGGAACAGATCACAAAGGACATCGCAAATGTAATTAACAGGGATGTTGAAAGCTTAAAACTGTCTGTATTAATAGAGATTCTAAGTAAGCAGCCAAATGAAGCAAGGCGGCTTGCTGACATAAGAGACAGATTAAAGAATGTTGTAGATAGTGTCAAAATGCTTAACGATAACAATAAGGAACTTGTTAATCATTCACTTGAAATGGTTGAATTTGACTTAAACCTTATTAAATCGATGAGACAGGCACCGGAAACAAACAATTATGGCAGGACAGCCATAAATTCCGGAAGTGTTCTTGGAGGTACCAGAGGCGGTTTTGATGCTAAACAGTAGATAGAGAGGCTTAATACTATGCCGTTAATGGGAAGCATATACGTCGGTACATCCGGACTTCAGACAAGTAATAATGCACTTAATACTGCAGCTCATAACTTATCAAATATTGAGACTGCAGGTTATACAAGACAGCAGATATTACAGGGAAGTAAATTTTATAACACGATTGGTATTGCATCCGTATCGAATATGCAGGTCGGTATAGGTGTAGACTATACAAAATGTCGTCAGGTAAGAGATGAATTTCTTGACGCTTCATACAGGAAGGAAAACGGCAGGTCTTCCTTCTATGAGATATGCTCTGAGTCAACACAGGAGATTGAAACACTCCTTGGAGAGATGGAGGGAGCTTCTTTTAAAGAGTCTTTAGCTAAGCTTTGGACTTCCGTACAGGAGCTTCAGAAAGATCCATCCAGTTCTATTACTCAGGGCGTTTTTATTGCTACATGTTCACAGTTCCTTGAAAGAGCATCTGCTGTTTCTAAGGGACTTAACGACTATCAGCAAAATTTGAATTCAAGAGTTACAGGAATGGTAGAGGATATCAACACAATTACCGACCAGATTTTTGAACTCAATAATAAAATACAGAAGGCTGAAATCGGTATCGAGGAGGCTAATGACTATAGAGATAAGAGAAATTACTTAATCGACCAGCTTTCATCTAAGATTAGCATTAAGACAGTTGAAAATGCGAACGGCGGAGTCGAGATATATGCCGAGGG
>SFNX01000049.1 GCA_004552595.1 Lachnospiraceae bacterium
TAAGGAGGTATTTATTATATGTTAAAAGGTAAAGTTGCAGTTGTAACAGGCGGTACAAGAGGAATCGGTTATTCAATTGTTAAGAAATATCTTGAGAACGGAGCAAAGGTAGTGTTACTTGGCTCAAGACAGGAAACTGTAGATAAAGCCGTTGCAAAGCTTAAGGAGGAAAATCCTTCATGGGACGTTGCAGGTGACTGCCCAAATCTTTTAGATGAGGAGTCAGTTAAGAATTTCGTTGATAAGACGGTAGAAAAGTACGGAAGAATTGATATTCTTGCTAACAATGCAGGTGTTTCAGATTCTACTCCGCTTGACTCATATACATTGGATAAGTTTAAGAATATTATAGATCTTAATGTTAATGCAGTACTTAACATGATTCTTTCTGTATCTAAGGTTATGAAGAAGCAGGGCGGCGGTGTTATCATCAACACAAGCTCAATGGTCAGCCTTTGCGGACAACCAAGCGGCATAGCATATCCTGTCAGCAAAACTGCCGTAAACGGAATTACATGGTCTCTTGCAAGAGAACTTGCACCATTTGGTATCCGTGTTAATGCTGTTGCACCGGGTATTACTAATACCGATATGGTTGCAAACCTCCCGGAGGCAATGATTAAGCCTCTTATTGAGAAAATTCCATTAAGAAGAATCGGTGAGCCGGAAGATATCGCTAATGCATTCTTATTCCTTGCAAGTGATCTGGCAAGCTATGTTACAGGAGAAATTCTTTCTGTAGACGGAGCTATGAGAAGCTGATTAAAGATTTTATGCCGGGCAAAATGCCCGGCATATTCTTTTTATTTCATTAAGGAGTAGTTGAGAGTTGAAAAAGATTCATCACATATTAATTACTATAGTTTGTATTTCAGTTGTTGTTTTAAGTTTTGTCGCTGTCAGAGTCTTTGACATTAAGGACATGACAACGTCAAAGGGTGAAATTGTAAATTATAATGACGGATGGACTCTAAAAAGACCTGACGGAAGTGAACTTTGTATTGATGAATTACCTTACTCTGAGCCAAGTAAAGCCGGCGAAATTTACTACCTTAATAAGACGATTAGTAAGGATGATGCCGGAAAAGCAATTCGTTTCTTATCAGCGGATAAAATAATAAGTGTATCCCTTGATGGAACTGTTATTTATGAATTTGGCGTAAGTGATAAGAGATCTTTTGGTAAAACACCCGGAAGCATTACTAATTTCGTAGAAATACCACATGACTTTGACAAAGGCGAACTTTCGATGATGATGGTTTCGCCGTATGATAACTATGCAACAAATATTTGCGCGATGGTCATAGGCGAGACGAATGTCGTAGAGCTTGACCTTGTAAAGCAGAATCTTTTTAACTATTTCATTCTCGTTATCATCTTTTTCTCAGCACTTATGCTAATAGTAATGGAAATAATTGATTTAATTTCCAAGCAGAAATTTTCAGGGAAGCTCTATCTTGGTGGCATCTGCTTTCTCGGCGCCATATATCATGCGATTGAGACAAAATCACTAAGCCTTTTTTACGGAAACCAGACACTTTATTCAATTATGGTATTCCTTGTTATAATGGTTCTGCCACAGTTGTTATGCCTGTATTACATGTGTAATGTTGATGAAAAATATAATAAGCGCTTTAGAATCAACTTCGATTGCTGTGTTGCCAATATGGCAATACAAATTGTTCTACAGGTGTTAAATGTCGCTGATTTTATGGTACTTGCACCATTATCTCATCTTATGATCTTTATTACGGTTATTAATGTTGATTACACAATAATTAAGATAAACATTGATAAGTATAAAGAATCAAAAGAACTTCATGCAGGCTCAATTTCCGAAATGATAGGCGTAACAAGCATAATGCTTGGAAGTCTTATCGATATTGCAAGATTTTATATTACACCTGTTGGAGATATGGGAAAATACGGCCGTATCGGAATGCTCATATTCAGTGTGATTATTCTTTCGGTTCATATAAGGAGGGTCTCTGAGAGGTATTTAGGCCAGGTTAAAAGGAATATTGAGATGATGAAGGAGCATATTTCTGAGATTGAAAATGCAAGTAAAAAGAAAAGCCTTTTCCTTGCAAATATGTCTCATGAAATAAGAACTCCGATGAACTCAATTCTTGGATTTTCGGAAATATTACTCAAGCAGAGTGTTAATGATGAACAAAGGGAGCTTGTGGAAAATATCAGAGAATCATCGGATAATCTGCTTTCGATAATTAACGATATTCTTGATATTTCAAAAATTGAGACAGGTAAGCTTGAAATAGTTGAGCGTGAATTTAATACAAAAGTACTGATTAAAAGTGTAATTAAACAGATTAAGATTTTAGCTGAAAAGAAAAATCTCAAATTAAAAACTAATATCAGTTCGGCAATTCCCTCAAAGCTATTAGGAGATGATGTAAGAATTAGAGAAATTCTTATTAATCTTTTGAACAATGCCGTTAAATATACAAAAGAGGGGTTTGTTTCTCTTAATGTAAGTGTTGATGAACCTAATGAAAACAGAATAACATTAAGGATGGTTGTTGAGGACAGCGGAATCGGAATACCAAAGAAAAACTTAGATCTTATATTCCATGCGTTTGAGCAGAGTGATACATATAAAAATCATGATATAGAAGGCACGGGACTTGGGCTATACATCGTAAGAACATACATTGAATTAATGGGTGGAAGTATTCATGTTGACAGCGTTCTTGATAAGGGCTCCGTATTCAGCGTTGATATTCCACTTGAAATCATCGATTCAAATCCTGTTGGAGAAATAAACTTCGACGAAGAAGAAACTCCGGTCTCAAGAATCGGAGATATTAAAGTAAATAAAAAAGTGCTTGCAGTCGATGACAGTATAGTCAATCTCAAAGTATTAGAAAAGGCGCTTACGAATTATGGCGTAACAGTTGAGACAGCAGACAACGGGCTTAAAGCACTTGAAAAGTGTAAGGAAGAAGTGTACGATATTGTATTCATGGATCAGATGATGCCGGGCATGGACGGTGTTGAGACGATGCACAAAATCCGGGAAATAAGCGGATATGAAACAGGAAGTGAATCAAAGATTTATGTCATTACAGCAAATGCCATAAAGGGCACTGAGGAAGCGCTTATTAATGAAGGCTTTGACGGATATCTTAAAAAGCCTATCGAGTTTGATAAGCTTGAGCTTGCGCTTCTTTGTAAGCTGTAACTGCCTTGGGACGGTCCTTTTGCCACGGGATAAGCTGCCACGGGGATAAAAATTTATAAAAACAATATTTTGTAACGAGGAATTATGGAAAAGTTAGAATTTAGGTTTGGGAAATTTGGAAAGTATATACCGCTTATTGTTGCGGCACTGATTATTGTTAAGGCTGCAATAAGCCAGTCAAATGTTAACGGATATGTTGTTGCATTTTTTGCCGCAGTAGTTGTCGGGGCATGTGTTTCTAAGGATGACAAAGCATATGGTGATGCAATAATATATGGTCTTAGCCGACCGATGTTCTCTGTAATAGTTCTCGCTGTAATCTTGGCGGCAATTTCAGGAAAGCTCATATCTGCAAGCGGTATGGTTCAGACAATTGCTTCGTATGTAGTTAATTTGGGCTTTACGGGGAGACTTTTTGCGGCAGCATCGTTCTTGATTACATGTCTTCTTGCTTTTGCAACAGGGACATCAGTCGGAACGTATTTTGTTGTTATTCCGATACTTTTTCCTGTAGGAGTTATGGCAGGAGTAAGCCCTGAATATATGATTGGAGCTATTGTTTCCGGAGCGGCGTTTGGAGACAACTTAGGACCAATTTCAGATACTACGATAGCATCTTCAACAACACAGCATGCAGACCTTGGAACAGTTGTAAAAACGCGTACCCGCTATTCGATACCTGCGGCAATTTCGGCGCTCATTCTATTCCTTGTTTTTACAAAAACTATAGATGTGAATTCAGTTTCGTTAGAAATAAACAGTACAGAAGTGAACCCGGTGAGTTTAATTATGCTTTTGGTCCCTGCAACAATCATTGTCATGTGTGTAATGCGTAAGCATCTTGTAGTGGCACTTTCTTTAGGAATTGCAGTTGGGATAATATTAGGACTTGTTTTTGGAATTTATTCTGTATCAGATCTTTTATCATTTCCGGGCGGATTTTCAGTAGAAGGAATTATTATTTCTTCAATTACGGGAACTGTGGGAACAGTATGTATGCTTATCGGTGTGTTTTCGTTAATCGGAGTTATGGAGAGAAGCGGAATCTTTTCAGATATTGGCTCGCTTCTTAGCCGCTTTGCAAAATCAAGAAGAAGCACAGAAGCGACAATTGTTATCAGTATGGGGCTTTTAAGCATGCTGACCGGTGTAATATCTGTTGCAATCGTGGCCCTTGGAGACATCGTTAACGACATCGGTAAGAAGAACAATATTAATGAATACAGAAGAGCAAATCTCCTTGACTGTGCAGGCTGTGTGTTCTGCTTTTTATCGCCTTTCACAGTGCACTGCGTAATTCCTGCGCAGCAATCTGCAGCTTTCATGGAATCTATCGCCGTTAATCCGGCATCAATCCCATTTGTGAATTTTTATTCGCTTTCAATGCTTGTAATACTTGTAATTGCAATCGTTACAGGATACGGGGCAAAGAAGGAAGAGTAAACTTTAAGAATGATAAAATGCTTGTTTCAAGAAATGTAAGTGTTTGCGGATGACAGGACTTGAACCTGCACGTCGTAGACACTAGAACCTAAATCTAGCGCGTCTGCCAATTTCGCCACATCCGCATAGAGCGTACCTCATCTATAGGCACAACGGTTATAATATCATAAGACATCCCGAAAAGTAAAGGAAATAATCCCCACTATTTAGAACAATCAAATAATAATTTTGTAATAAGTGTTTAATGCATTTGCAAAATTGATACTGTATAATAACAATGTATGGAAAACGATTTCTGAACTGTGAGGAATTGTAATTCAGGAAATAAAACAAAACCGGAGATTAAAACTATGTCATTTGCAGCTTATTTACAGCATTATTTTACACCCTCAGGGCTATTATTCATGATTCTTGTGACAGCATTTATTATGCTTGTCATTCACATTGTTACTTATCTGCTTACAAGGGCAACGGGCACAGACTATGGCCTGTTAGTTGAGAAATACTATGAGCTCATTATTTCTATTACGTCAATGCTTTTCTTTATAGGAATGTTCTTCCTTGTGGAACACAGATATTTTAATGTGAGTGATGAAGTGTATGAAATCTGGGAAAAGTATAACGATTTCATCTTGCTCTTCGCATTATGTATTTCTATTTTCTTTATCAACTTTGTCGACACATTTTTAATAAGACTTAGGCTTCTGATTAGAAGTGAAAAGGCGACTTTACGAATGATGGCTATGATATATATGCTGCTCATATTTGCATATATAAAGTTTATATACAAAAACGACAATTACGATTCTATTATTGTGTACTTTATCATTATGGTTGTAGGACGGTTTATCTATTTTGATGCATCTTTTATCGATTTTATTAAGGCAATGAAGAATCTGTTTTTAGAGACACCGTTACTCCTGCTTGGACTAGCAACAACAGCAATCGTTGCATGGTATGGTTTTACTACGGAGTATTTGCTTAAATCAAACGGTGTTGTTTTATCGCTATGGATTGCGCATATTTTTATTGTCGCAGAAATCGCGATACTGCATAGGGCATTAAGGAAATTTATTTATAAGGGAGGCACTTATGGTATCAATAAATGATGTTGCAAAAAGGGCCGGAGTTGCAATATCAACTGTGTCAAAAGTAATAAACAATTACCCGTATGTGTCAGAAGCAACAAAGATAAAGGTGCGTGAGGCGATTCATGAATTGAATTATGTGCCAAATACAGTTGCCGTAGCACTTTCGTCTAAGCAGAATGGCCGTGCGGCAATTCTTGTGAGTCTTAATCCGAAAACGCAGGCAATTGATGAAATCACTATGCAATATTTGTCGGGCGCTCTTAATATGGCACTGGAGTTAAATATTGAAATTATCACATTTTTTGTCTCAATGATTGAACATATGACCCCTGAGGAAATGACTCGGTATTTCAAGTCACAGAACATTTCGGGACTTATCATCTGTGGTATTTCAAAGGATGACAAGACGCTTCACCAACTTATCGAATCGAAGGAATTCAAGTGCGTGTTAGTTGATGGAAATACTGTCAATGAAGTGACGTCTTCAATCGGCGTTGATAATATAAAGGCGCAGTATGATGTCGCAAAGCGCACAATTCTTGAGAACAACTGCAAGCGTGTTTTATACATTGCCGGCAAGAAAAACGACTATGTTACTGATGCGAGACTTGAGGGAATTAATAAGCTCAAGGAAGAGCTTAATCTAAAGCTTATGGTTAGATATGGTGAGTATTCCGAGCTTATGGCAAGGCAGCTTACATTTAAGTATGCCAAAAACAAAGACATTGTTGTTTGCGGCTCAGACCTTATGGCTATCGGAGCAATGAATGCACTGACCGAAATGGATATATTCAGACCTGTCTGCGGATTTGACGGAATAACTTTAATGGGATATGTCGGTAAGCAGATGAATACCGTTCGCCAGGATTTTTACAATATTTCATCAAATGCGGTTAAAGAGCTTAAATACCTGCTTGATGGCAATGAAGGCAGGAAAGTGACTTTGCCACATAAAATAGTGAAGCTATATTACAAGGATATTATAAAGTAGGGGAAGGTATGAAAATTAAAACAAAAAAATATCGTATGAAGAGCTTAATGTAGTTGCGTTCAGACAACACAAATTGCCTCAAAGACCGAGCAGGCTGAGTCGCTAAGTGATAAAGAAATACTGGAAATAATAAATGAGAGCTTCGAATATGATCATTTCAAGGAACAGAGTGATAAGAAAATCCGAATCAATGAGAATTTCAGGACGTTAGGACTTGAGAGAGTATTGTATAAATGCCCGATTTGTAAAGAAGAAGGACACATGAAGGGGACCGGTGTACAATTTGGATGCCAAGCATGTGAGTCCTCTTTTGAGATGGATGAATATGGAAAGATGAATCTTTTGCAAAAAGGAAATGGAAGAAGTGACGAGTTTAGGCTTAATCACATTCCCGATTGGTACAAATGGGAGCGGGAATGTGTTAAGAAGGAAATTGAGGATGGAACATATAAGCTTGATGTCGATGTTGATATTAAGGTTTTAAAGGACTTTAATGCGATTTACGAAGTTGGAGACGGCAGGCTTACGCATGATTCGAATGGATTTATGTTAACCGGATGCAATGGCAGCTTAAACTATAAGCAGTCCTCGAAGGTGTCGTACAGCTTATATTCCGATTATTTCTGGTATGAACTTGGGGATATGATTTGCATCGGAGATAATAAGGTGCTTTATTACTGTTTCCCGAAGGGTGAGAATGTAATTGTTGCAAAGGCAAGGCTTGCGGCAGAGGAAATATTCAAGATTACCCGGAATAATAAAATGAAGGCATAGTAGAGAGAGGCTTTCGCTTTAATAACTGCTTAAAAGTGCATTCACATAATAGTGGGTGCATTTTTTTTGAGCTGATTTTATAAGAAATAAAAAAAATTAAAAAAAATTAAAAAAAAATTAAAAAAATACTTGCGGAAAACGTTTTCCGAAACTAAACTATAGCTTGTGGGGTTTTAAAACAAACAAAACAGTAACACTAAATTGTAACAGAATAGGTATTTTTAGGAGAAATCAAATGAGCACAAATCAGATTTTGACAGACGTAATGAATGAACAGATGGAAGAGAGACTTGAGGCACTCTCACAGGAAATGTTTCATAAGGCATTTGCAAACTGCACAAAGTCAGAAATTTACAACGTTGTTTTGCAGATGACAAAGGATATGATTGATAAGGTTGATGTAATTACAGGAGATAAGAAGGTTTACTATATCTCAGCTGAGTTCCTTATCGGAAAGCTTTTATCAAATAACCTTATTAACTTAGGAATTTATGACAAACTTTCAGAGGTTCTTGAAAAAAATGGCGTGAGCCTTGCAGAAATCGAAGAGGTTGAGCCGGAACCTTCACTTGGTAACGGCGGGCTTGGAAGACTTGCAGCATGCTTCCTTGATTCAATCGCTACACTCGGTCTTCCCGGTGACGGAATCGGACTTAATTACCACTTCGGATTATTCAAGCAGGTATTTAAGGACAGAATCCAGTGTGCAGAGAAGAATGACTGGATTGAAGAAAACTCATGGCTTAGAAAGACAGACGTTTCTTATGATGTATACTTTGGAGATAAGAAAGTAAAGTCACGTCTTTATGATATTGATGTAGTCGGATATAACAACGGTGTTAACAAGCTTCACCTTTTTGATATCGAATCAATTGATGAGTCACTTGTAAAGAAGGGCATTGAATTTGACAAGGAAGATATTGAAAAGAACTTAACACTTTTCCTTTATCCTGATGATTCGGATGAGGCAGGTAACCTTCTTAGAATTTATCAGCAGTATTTCATGGTTTCTAACGGTGCACAGCTTATTTTACAGGATCTTAAGGAGCGTCACGTAGACTTAAGAGAGATGTATAAGCACGCTGTAATCCAGATTAACGATACTCATCCTACAATGGTTATTCCTGAGCTGATCAGAATCCTTACAGAAGATAAGGCTATGAGTATGGATGATGCAATCGAAGTTGTATCTAAGACATGTGCATATACTAACCATACAATTCTTGCAGAAGCTCTTGAAAAGTGGCCGCTTAAGTACCTTGAGAAAGCTGTTCCACAGCTCGTTCCGATTATTAAGGAGCTTGATAAGAGAGTCAGAGCAAAGTATAAAGATCCTAAGGTGCAAATTATCGATGAGAATGACAGAGTGCATATGGCTCACATTGACATTCATTACGGAATTTCAGTTAACGGTGTTGCAGCACTTCATACAGAAATTCTTAAGGAGTCAGAGCTTAAGGCATTTTATGATATTTATCCTGAGAAGTTCAATAATAAGACAAATGGTATCACATTCAGAAGATGGCTTATGTCTTGTAACAGAGAGCTTGCATCATATATTACAACACTTATCGGTGATGGCTGGAAGAAGGATGCAGACAAGCTCGAAGATCTTATGAAATATATTGATGATGAGGTTGCTCTTGCCGGAATCAATGAGATTAAGCAGGAGAAGAAGGCCGCACTTGCTGAGTACATTAAGGAAAAAGAAGGCGTTGAGATTAATCCTGAGTCAATTTACGATATCCAGATAAAGAGACTTCACGAGTACAAGCGCCAGCAGATGAATGCTCTTTATATCATTCATAAGTATCTTGAAATTAAATCAGGTAAGAAACCTGTTAGACCTCTTACATTTATTTTCGGAGCAAAGGCAGCTCCTGCATATGTAATCGCGCAGGACATCATCCACTTAATTCTTTGCTTACAGGAAATCGTTTCTAACGACAAGGATGTTGCTCCGTATATGAAGGTCGTTATGGTAGAAAACTACAATGTTTCATACGCAGAAAAGCTTATTCCTGCATGTGATATTTCAGAGCAGATTTCACTTGCATCTAAGGAGGCTTCAGGAACCGGTAACATGAAGTTCATGTTAAACGGTGCTGTAACACTTGGAACAATGGACGGTGCTAACGTTGAAATTCATGACCTTGTAGGCGATGAGAATATTTACACATTTGGTAAGGATTCAGATACAGTAATCAAGCACTATGAAGATGCTGACTATGTTTCTAAAGAGTACTATGAGAATTCAGAAGTAATTAAGGAAGCAGTAGACTTCATTATTTCAGACGAATGCCTTAAGGTTGGTCATAAGGAAAATCTTGAGCGTCTTTACAAAGAACTCATTAACAAAGACTGGTTCATGACACTTCTTGATTTAGAAGAGTACATTGAGGTTAAAGACAAAGCATTTGCTGAATATGAGGACAGAGCTGCATGGGAGAAGAAGATGCTTGTTAACATTGCTAAGGCCGGCTTCTTCTCATCAGACAGAACAATCGCCCAGTATAATGAGGATATATGGCACCTATCTTAGGAAGGGGCCCACGAAGTGGGAAGGTTTCCTAAGATGCTCGAAAACACGAAGTGTTTTCGAATAAGCTTAAATTTAGAAGTTACTCCCTCCATTATGGCGGGAGTTTTTTCTTCCTATGGAGTTTATTATAGAGTATAATGTCAGTTATGGAGCAAAACAGAAAACGATCAACTAAATATATTCTTTCGTTTGTAATTCCATTTGTCATGTATATGATAATCGGAATAATAATAAAGCTTTATCCTCTTTCGGATAAAACGATATTAAGCTCTGATCTTAACAGCCAGTTCATTACGTTTTTCAATTTTTTTAAAAATCAATTTTCTACAAACAATGATTTCATTTATACATTTTCCAAAAACCTTGGCGGAGATATGGTTGGCTTTAGCGCATATTATCTACACAATCCGTTTCTCTTTATTTTGTTTTTATTCCCGCATGAATACATGCCTCTTGGTATTTACATTACAGAGGCTATAATGCTGTCAACTGCAAGCCTTTCGTTCATGTATTATCTTATGAAAGTTCACGCAAAAGGAAATCTTTTATTTTCCACATGCTACGGAATGATGGGCTATGTAACAGCATATTTCATGCTTCCGATTTATTTCTGCAACATCATCATGCTCCCGGTAGTAATGGTGTTTTTCCATGGACTGATGAGTGAAGAGTGCGATATTAAGGACCGAATACTCTATTCGATTACACTTGCGATGTCAATATTCTTTAATTATTACATCGGATATATGCTCTGTATATTCTTATTTTTGTACTACATATATTATTGCGGTTGTTCCGGCAAAATAGTCAAATTTAAGGAATTCATACTCCATTCAGTTATCGGAGTAATGCTTGCATGCTTTAATCTTGTCCCGGTAGTGCTATCGCTTCGTGACCAGAAGGATGCACCATCAGACAAGTTATTTGATATCGGAAGAACGTTTAAACTTAGCGGATTATACAGAAATCTTTTGCCGGGGACATACGCGCTTGATCTGTCAAATTCAAGTATGCCATACATTTATGTCGGAATTTTACCGATAGTCTGCGTATTGCTTTTATTATTAAGCAGAAAAGTTGATATAAAAGAAAAGCTTTCAACTCTCTTTCTTATAGGCACTTTCATAATAAGCTTTTATATTAGACCGTTTAATACAGTATGGCATGCATTTAATGATCCTGTTGGTTTTTCACACCGTTTTGCTTTTTATTTTAGCTTTATTCTTTTATCAGTAGGATATAAGGCGTTCCTTAATATTGAATGGAAAACAGTTTACATAAAACATATGATTATTGCGCTCTCTTTTTTGGAGATTTTTTATAATTCATATCATTCACTTGATTTAGAAGCTAAGAGCGCTGCCAGGCAGAGTGAATATATGGCATTCTATGAAAGAGTCAACCCGCTTATTGAAGAAATTAAGAATGCCGAAGGAAAGAACTCATTATACAGAATTGAGAAAGACATCATGTACACAATGGTTGACCCGATGGCATTTGATTATGCCGGCCTTTCGCACAATTCATCATGTGAGAAAGCGAAGGTTAAGGATTTCATGTCAAAAATGGGATTCAGAAATCAAGGTATATGGGCTTTTTACAATCAGGGAAGCACTGCATTTGCTGACTCATTCCTTGGAGTTAAATATTTTATCTCGCGTTTTGACTCAACAGATAAACCGTTCATTCCTTTGAATAATACTTTTGATACATTTGTATATGAGAACCCTTATGCTCTTAAGTTTGCATCATTTATGGATGAACAAAAAGCGCTAAAGCTAAGTAATAAAATGGATTCAGAAAGCGATAAATACCTTGCAAAAGCAGGCTCCGGGGTTGCGGATAAGGGAAATACATTTGAACTGCAAAATGAAATCGCTGCATGCTATAAAATTAATAATCCTATATTTACTGAAGCTGTATTAGCGGATATAAAGGTTAAAAATGTCAATTTGTCTGATGCGTTTATTGAAAGGGTAAAAAAGAATAAGGTTGACATAACATATATATCTGATGATAACATAGCGACTGAAGATGATGATTTATCAAATGAAAGGTATATCGAATTTAATGTTGATATTGATAAGTCCGGCAGAACACTTTATATGTATTTTTTAGCACCTAAAATGCAGGGCGCCAGAATATACGTAAACGGTATTGACTGGGATGATTATTTTTCGGATTACAGGTGGGCTGTTGAGAGAGTAGGAACATTTAATGAAGGCAATTTGGTTAACATAAAAATTGTTGGTACAGGCGATGAACTAACAATTGATGACTACCTTTTGTATTATGAAGATTATGAAGCACTGAAAGGATTTTATGAAAGTGCAAATAATCTTGGTGCTTCAGACATTTTACTTAATAAAATCACAAGCTCGCATATTAAAGGGACATTTAATGCAAAAGAAGATTCAATGCTTGTATTAACAATACCATACGAAAAGGGCTGGCATATAAAGATTGATGGTGAAAG
>SFNX01000050.1 GCA_004552595.1 Lachnospiraceae bacterium
TTTTACAAAATATATACTTTTTTTTTAGCAATTTTTCACGAATTTATTTTCATACTATATATAGTACATTTTATCGTCTATATACCCCAAGAGTTCAGTACTTTAGCGTAGTAAACAGTCATAAATAATATGAACGATTAAGAAATAATATCAAGTAAAAGATTCGTATTAAACAGAAGCGTCAGGAAATCCGAATCTGCAATCATCTTAAATATTACAGAGCCCGATTTGTTTCCAACGAAAATAACCGTAGCAAAGAAAAACACCCAGGTAATAATGAGACTTTCTATAAACCCAAGGCATCCGCCAATAAATTGATTTATTCCTCTGATAATAGGAATCCTTGAAATAATATCAACAACTGAGAGTAAGACTTTAAATGCAATAATAAGCACAATAAATGCAAGCACAAAACCTGCCGCCTTGATTGCAGTATTTGCAAGATATGCAGAAACATAATCCTCGAATAAATCTACAACAAGCGTTTTGTACATTTGCGTTGTGTTATTAACAATAAGGCTGTTTTTTAATGAATCGGGAACATTGTATGAATCGATTGTCTTAATCTGGTTCTCAGGAATAGAGTTGTCATACTGTTCATTTGCTTCCCTGAACATTTCTTCTATTCCAAGCACGATTTTCTCATATGCACCTGTATTATTATATAGGTAATCGGTGACAAAAGGGGCGACCTTTTTTGCAAGGATAATAATCGCAACCATACCTATAAACGATACTACAATTCTTAAAAATCCTTTTCTGTATCCTCTTACCGTCATATAAACGATAAGCGCTACTATAGCAATAAATAAATAATTTATTTCCATTACTTTAACTGAATATCATCCGTTCTTGAACCCGACACAAATAAGTACCTTGTAATATTACCGTTTGGTACCATTGTGACAATTGAATTCTTGAATAGGCCGTTGTATTTTTCAACGCCGTTCGTATCATAAATCACACACTCATTTGCATTGTATATAATCATCAGGTTCTTATTAAATAGTATGTCTGTATAATCAAGGTTGAACGGCTGAGATAAAATCATTTCGCCGTCAGTATTATAAACATCAATTCTGTATGGCTCTGTATCTGATGTCTGTGTATATACGAGCCCGATATAGCTTTCATTATTAAATACACTTGTAATTTCATCTTCGCAGGCAACCTCAAATACTCTCTCAGGTCTCTGGTCTCCCTTGAATATCGAGAAAGTCTTGTTGCCGAGCGCAAATGCTGTATTTGCATTCATAAACTGAACATACGTTATTGTCTCATCATCATAATTGTATCCGCTTACAAGGTTGTCAATTTCGTTCTGACCTACGGAGCCGAAATTGTAAAATGCAACAGATGATGAAATCTTACCGCTGTCGATATATATATAAGAAATGTTAAGCATTATTCCGTTTTCAGAAATGTCCATACTTAACGGGAAGCCGCTTTTTTTCATTGTTGTTCTGTCACTTGCAACAACTTCGCCTTCCTTATTATATAGCTTAACCCACGTAACATCGTCCTCTTCAAGAACTACCGCAATATTACCGTTACCGGCAATAGAAAATCTCTGAACAGGAAGTGTTGTGTCAATCTGGCCTTGAAGCCCTTCAGAGTTCAGAATATATATCTTTGTTCCTTTGTAATCACCAAGTGCAACATAATCACCACATATATCAACCATCGGATTTTGCATTTCATATGTTTGATTGAAAAGCATCTGGTTATCCATGTTGAAGGCAGTCGCACCGTCACGGCTGTACTTAAGCACATTTCCGTTGAATCTTTTGAATCTGGCACCCGAAGAATCTTCATACTGAATCGTATTTAATATTGAATAGTCAGTATAAACCATGTTTTTGTAATTGTTGTATATGAAAAAAAGAGCTCCTGCTATAGCAGCAACTATAATAATTATTCTGTAGACAACAAACCTTCTGTGCCTTGCAAGGTCTTTCATCCACTTCTTATCATTTTTTTCAAATTCTTCGTCAAACTTTTGAACTCGCGTTACTTCGTCTGCCATAGTATTCCCCTATATATTGAAGGGACGCCAAAAGCGTCCCCTCTAATATAATATATATTTTGTAATTATAAAAGACTATTTAACGAAGTCCTTAGTTACTTTATATATGCCTTCTGCATCAAGACCATACTTATGAATAAGCTGTGCTGCTGTTCCTGACTCACCGAAGCAGTCATACATACCAATCTTCTTAACAGGTGTAGGACACTTCTCAGCAAGTGCATCACATACTGCCGAACCAAGTCCGCCGATAACTGAATGCTCTTCAGCTGTAACAACCTTTCCTGTCTTCTTAGCTGATGCAACAATTAAATCCTCATCAAGTGGCTTAATTGTGTGGATGTTAATAACTTCTGCGTCAATTCCGTCTGCTGCAAGCATCTTAGCCGCTTCCATTGACTCAGGTACAGTAAGTCCTGAACATACAATTGTTACGTCCTTACCTTCCTTTAATACGATACCCTTACCCATTTCAAATTTGTAAGTAGCTTCGTCATTAAATACAGGAACTGCCGCACGACCAAATCTTAAATAAACAGGTCCCTTGTATTCATATGCAGCCTTAACTGCTGCTCTTGCCTCAACATCATCAGCAGGGTTAATAATAACCATACCCGGAATTGTTCTCATAAGAGCAATATCCTCATTACACTGATGTGAAGCGCCGTCCTCACCAACAGAAACACCTGCATGAGTAGCACCAATCTTAACATTAAGATGTGGATATCCGATACTGTTACGAACCTGCTCAAATGCACGTCCTGCTGCGAACATTGCAAATGTAGATGCAAACGGAACCTTTCCTGTTGCTGCAAGTCCTGCTGCAATACAAGTCATGTTAGCTTCTGCGATACCGCAGTTAATATGCTTGTCAGGGTGTGCCTTATTGAAAATACTTGTCATTGTAGCTGCAGCCAGGTCAGCTGTAAGTACTACAAGATCGTCATGTTCATTACCAAGCTCAACCAATGCGTTGCCGTAGCTTGTTCTGGTAGCGATTTTAATTACTTCTGACATATTGCTTCACCTACTTTCTCAAGATCTGCCATAGCCTGTGCATACTGCTCATCGTTAGGAGCTTTTCCATGCCATCCTGCCTGGTCTTCCATAAATGAAACGCCCTTACCCTTTGTTGTCTTAGCAATAATTGCTGTTGGCATTCCCTTTGTTTCCTTAGCTTCCTTGAAAGCTGCTCTAATCTGATCAAAGTCATGACCATCAATCTCAATTACGTGGAAATTGAAAGCCTTGAACTTATCAGGAATAGGGTTAGGATCGCATACGTCCTCGATACGTCCGTCGATCTGAAGTCCGTTGTTATCAACGATAACAACAAGATTATCAAGCTTCTTAAATCCGGCAAACATTGCTGCTTCCCATACCTGTCCTTCAGCAATTTCACCATCACCTAAAAGTGTGTATACTCTGTAATCATCATTTGAAAGCTTAGCTGAAAGAGCCATTCCTGTTGCAACAGAAATTCCCTGTCCTAAAGAACCCGATGACATATCAACACCCGGTGTGTGCTGCATGCAAGGATGTCCCTGAAGGTGTGATCCAAGCTTTCTTAATGTTGTAAGCTCCTCAACCGGGAAATATCCACGGTTTGCAAGTGTTGCATAAAGTGCAGGAGCTACATGTCCCTTAGATAATACAAAGCGATCTCTGTCTTCCTTATTAGGATTCTTAGGATCGATGTTCATTTCCTCAAAATAGAGGTAAGTCATAATGTCTGCACATGATAAAGATCCGCCCGGATGTCCTGCTTTTGCTGCATGAACGCCGGTAACAATTCCTTTGCGGACTTCATTGGCAATTTTCTTAAGTTCAAGATTGTCCATGATATAATCCTTTCCTTTTATTCTTTTAATCTCCTTTGGAGAGTTCACACTTAATATTTTTAAGTCTATCACGAATTATCAGCCGATTTCAACATAATACTTGCTATATTAGACCGACTCGATAAATTTCATGAAGTACTCGCGACCCTTTTTATCACGCTTAAATACGCCCGCATCTTCAAGCACCTTTACAAATACTTTTCCGATTTCTGCTTTCAGTATTTCATCAACATTTTCTTTATTGATTTTACCTTCGTATTTAGGGATAAATTCTTCTGCCCAGTCAGCGTGCTTTAAAAGCTCATCAAAGCTTCGAATATCCTTACCTTCAATTATACAACGGGCAAGCAATTCCATTTCCGACTTTATTCTTGATGGCAAAATAGCGAGTCCCATAACCTCAATGCCGCCAATATTTTCTTTCTTAATGTGATGGTACTCGTTTCTTGGATGGTATACACCAAGCGGCCTTTCTTCGGTAGTAATATTGTTTCTAAGTGCAAGGTCAAGCTCATATTTGCCGTTAGCAAATCTTGCTGCGGGTGTTATTGTATTGTGAGGTTCACCATTTGTTTTTGCAAAAATAAAAGCTTCCTCATCTGTGTATTCCCGCCACGCGCCAAGTATTTTGTCCGCCAAATCGACTAACCTCTCCTGACTTGTGCTTCTGATTCTGATCACCGACATCGGCCACTTAAGAATACCGGCCTCAACATCTTCAAAGCCTTTGAACACTACTTCCTTCTCGATTACTGCCCTTGACATCGCAAAGCTGTAATTACCACCCTGGAAATGTTCATGTGAAAGAATCGAGCCTCCGACAATCGGAAGGTCCGCATTCGTAGCAATCACATAATGAGGGAACTGCCTTATAAAATCAAACAGCTTCTCAAATACTTCCCTGTTTATTGTCATCGGAGTATGTTCTCTGTTAAGTACTATGCAGTGCTCGTTATAATAAACGTATGGAGAATACTGGAGGCCCCACTCTTTTCCTAAAATCTTAATCGGAATAATTCTGTGATTCTCTCTTGCAGGGTGATTGATTCTTCCCGCATATCCTTCGTTCTCAACGCATAGCAGACATTTAGGATATGATGACTGCTTTGCATTTCTTGCGGCAGCTATTGCCTTAGGATCCTTTTCAGGCTTAGACATATTGATTGTGATATCGATGTCACCGTACTCTGATTCATATACCCATTTGATATCCTTAGCAATTCTGTATGTTCTTATATAATCTGAATTTTTGGAATATTCGTAATAGAAATCCGTTGCTTCTTTTGGAGATACAGCATATTTTTCGTTAAAAATGCGGATAACCTCAGATGGTCTCCTAACGAAACAGTTCATAACCCTTGTGTCAAATAAGTCACGATACACTACGCTGTTTTCTTTGATAAGTCCTCTGTCATAGGCATAGTCATCGATGAATTGTAAAATAGCTTCTAAATCACTTGAAAGAGATATAACCTTGTCTTCATCATCGCAAGGATTATATTCATCAAGCTTTAACACATCAAGAAGCATATTGATAGAATAAATGCGCTCATTTTCTTCGATAAGTCCTCTGTCAACGGCATATTGTGCAAGTGCACTTATATAAGTATTAATCATATTACAGTACCTTCATTCCACCGTATTTTCTAACCTTTAATACATGACATGAACCTTCACCAAAAAGCTTATCCATCTCTTCTCTGTATTCAGAAACCATGTCGTTTGGCACAAATGCCTGTATTGTTCCGGCAAATCCGCCTCCGTGAACTCTTACGGCTCCCTTACCGGCAAGAATTCTTTCGCTGACTCCAAGTCCAACAGAAAGTCCCTGATTTGCTACATCAGATGCAGGATAAACATTCTGAAGATATTTAAATGAGCTGTTTCCTGATGCACTGATATGCTTCTTAAATTCTTCAAAATCTCCGGCTTCAAGTGCGTTTACTTCTTTAGTAACCGTATTGTGATCAAAGAAGAAATGCATAGCTCTGACTACAGGTCTGTCACCGACCTTTTCTCTTATATCGCTGATATTGGCATAAAACTCATCTTCATCAACTTCTCTTAATACTTCTTTGCCAAAATATGCAGCAACCTTCTTCATATCTATAGGAACTGCGGCATACTCAGGAGTAAGATCGGCATGTGAGCCCTTTGTATCTACGATACACAGGCTGTGAGAGAATTTAGCAAAGTCAACATCAACCTTCTTGATTACAGGATTTTTTGTATCCTTGAAGTCAATGTTAACAAGACTTCCGACTGATGATGCCATCTGGTCCATAAGTCCTGAAGGTTTGCCAAAATATACATTTTCGGCATACTGACTTGCCTGTGCGATAAACACAGGAGAAATCTCCATATTGTTAAATAATCCCGAAATAATTGTTCCGATTGCAACTTCAAATGCTGCTGAAGAAGACATTCCCGAGCCTCTCAATACATCGCTTGTCATGAATGTCTTAAAGCCGCCGACTGTGTAGCCTTCATCTTTAAGTCTCTTAGCTACACCGCGAATTAATGATTCTGATGTGTTTTCTTCTGAGTCTTTTTTTGAAAGATCGTTAACATTAATATCCTTAATGTTGTAATCATCCGATACGATTTTAATGATATTATCATCTGTCTTACTTACGATAGCTATTACATCAAGGTTAAGTCCACATGCTAACACCTGTCCTCTCTGATGGTCAGTGTGATTGCCTCCAACCTCAGACCTTCCCGGTGCCGAATAAATCTCAACCTCACCCTCTCCGTATAGCTCTTCATATTTTTTAATTGCTTTAATGTACCTTTCCTTCTGATAGTCAAGTACATTTTCATCTACATAGATATCAAGAAGCCGGTCATCAAAATCCCCGCTTTGAATTTTAAAAATAATGTTTTTTGTTAATTCCATGCCCTTCTCCCGTTAGTTTAATTTTAGTTTCTCGACAATTTTTTCAAAATGCATGCCGTGAGAAGCCTTAACAAGTACTGTAGGTTTAACTCTATTTTCATTATTGTCAGCTATTACGCTGTCAGTCAGTTCACATATTTTGCACAGTGCTTCATCAAGCGTCTCGAAATAATATTTTTTGCCGCATATATTCGCTTTTTCATAAATATTAGACGATAAATTCCCAATACAGATTAACAGTTCAGGGTCTGCTATAGATACATATTCCCCGACTTTGGCATGTAACTCTTCTTCGTTTTCACCAAGCTCAAACATGTCTCCAAGTATTGCTATTTTCTTGCCTTCTGCAAGCTTTAGTAAATCAAGCGCAGCCTTCATTGACTTAGGGTTTGCGTTGTAGCAGTCATCAATTACGTAGTGTTTGTTAGTCTCAATAATATTACTTCTACCCTCAGTCGACTTGACAGACTCAATTCCTGCTTTTATCTCGTCTTCACTCATATTCAGTAAAAGACCAACCTTAGCAGCTGCAAGTGCATTCAAAACATGATGCTTTCCCGGAAGCGGAATGCATACATCAAAGCATGAATCCGTAGTGCAAATTTTGCATGTAGTAAATAGCATGCTTTTAGATTCAATGTCCTTTGCATATATGTCATTTTTATCATCCAGACCATAATATATCGGAGTCTTATCGTTAACCCGTTTGATAGTTCTTAGCTTTTCATCGTCTCCGTTTAATACTGCAAAGCCTCTCTTATTCATTGACTCAAATATCTCAGACTTAGCCTTAAGAACACCGTCAAGGTCTTTAAGATTTTCAAGATGGCATGGACCGATGTTCGTAATGACACAAATATCAGGCTTAACAATCTTAGATAAGCGGCTCATTTCATTAAAGTCAGAAATGCCCATTTCTACAACCGCAACATCGTGCGATTCATTAATCGAAAAAATCGTAAGCGGAACGCCTACTTCGTTATTAAAGTTACCCTTAGTCTTCTGTACGCTGTACTTCTCTTTAAGTACTGATGCAACCATTTCCTTAGTGCTTGTCTTACCAACACTTCCGGCGATTCCTACAATCTTAACATCAAGCTGCATCCTGTAAAATTCAGCTATGTCTTTTAATGCCTTAAACGAATCTTCTACCTGTATATAGTTGCCGCAAATATCATCAGGTACGTTTTCACAAATCGCTGCAAGTGCTCCTTTTTCAAGCACCTGTTTAATAAATGTGTGGCCATCTACTCTCTCACCTTTTGTTGCAATGAAAACGCAGTCCTCTTCGCATTTTCTTGAGTCGATTATTATATTTGACGCTTCTTTTTCTGCATCGTCTCCGTTAACAAGGAAGAGTTTGCCGCCACACGCCTTTGCTATATTTTCAAGTGTAAGATTTTTCATATTATTTATACTTATCAAGCGAAATTCTGATTATCCATTCACACAAATCACTGTATGATTTCCCGATAGCCTTTGCTTCCTGTGGAATAAGGCTTGTAGGTGTCATACCCGGGAGTGTATTTGCTTCAAGGCAATAAATTTTACCTGTCTTATCATCCATCATGAAATCCATGCGCGCATAAGTCTTAATTCCAAGTGCGTTATACGCCTTAATTGCTTCATCCTGTATTGCCTTTGTTACACTTTCAGGAATTAAAGCAGGGCAAGTCTCAACTGCGGCACCCGCCTGGTATTTATGCTTATAATCATAAAATCCGTCACTCGGGGCTATCTCTACAACAGGAAGTGCTTCTCCTTCAATTACGCAGTCGGTAAATTCTCTTCCGTTAATAAACTGCTCAACTAAAACCTTGTCCTCGTATTTAAACGCTTTATCAAGAGTCTCTTTGTATTCTTCTTCGTTATTAACTATGTATACGCCAACTGATGATCCACCGTTACAAATTTTAACAACAACCGGAAAATCATCTATAGCATTAACTTCATCTCCCTTATGAATTACATATCCGTTCGGTGTGCTGACTCCATTCTGTTTAAATACAAGCTTTGTAATTTCCTTATCCATCGCAAGGGCAGATGATAAATAATCTGTTCCGGTATACTTTATTCCAAGAAGATCAAATGTTGCCTGAACCTTTCCGTTTTCACCGCAGTCTCCGTGAAGAGCCATAAACACAATATCAGAGGCTTTACATATTTCAATTACATTAGGTCCAAAAAGAGCATTCGATTTATCTTTTCTCAATGCCTTTACTGCTTCTATTTCAGGCTCATCCTCAGATATACTCTTAATCTCTGCTGCAAAGTCTCTATCAAGTGTAAATATATCTGCAATATTGTCAGGAACATCCTCATATCCAAGAAATATATCCATAAGTACTACATTATATCCCTTTTCTTTAAGTGCCTTGTATACTCCCATCCCGGACACCAAAGATACGTCTCTTTCTGTACTTATTCCACCGGCAAGTACTGTAATATTCATTATTTATCTCTCTCCTTTGTATCCAAATCTTTGGATTTTGTGTAATATAATTCTCTTCTTATGCTGTAAAACGAATAAACAATCAGCACGATTAATAGTGTTGTCTGAAGGCTTAGAATATTAGAAAGCTTCTGAATTATCGTTCCTTCATACGATACAGTAATTCTGCCTTCGTAGTCGCCTGTATATACTCTTGTAAGTCCGTTTATTCCGTTTCCGTCGACACGTATATTCATTCCTTCTTCGTTACGTGCCACGTAGCCCTTATAATATACAAACGGTACGTCAACGCATGTGCATGCCTTGTCAATATCAACAGTTAACGTGTTTTTATCTCTTGTTACGCTTAACACTTCACCATTAGGACCATATGCATTGTCACATGTCTCTAAAAGGTCATCCACGTTATCAACACTCTCAGGCAGCCACTCTCCCGCTATTACCGTTGCCGTATATGGCTTGTAGTCAAAATAGTCATTGCTGAAATCAAAATATTCCCTTGTCTGATTAGAATATGTGAATATCGTCGTAATTGTCATTATTGCAAGTACGAGCGCAAGCACTATTCCGTACTTATTGACGTAATTATCGTTTCTGTTAATATATTCCTCGTTGTCATAGTCCTTAGGTGTATCTGATACTCCAAGACATAACGAGCCTGCAAGTCTGTAAATATAAATCGCGGCGCTTATACTAAATAATACCGAGCTTATCACATAAAATCTCCAAGGGAACTGAACCATCGAAAAGATTTTGCCTAATTTCTTCCAAGGCATAATTTCCGAAGCAAAAAGCGCGAAGGCAATTCCAAGTGTAAGACACTGATCGGCATATTTCATGACTGAATCGTCTTCTTTTCTGAAGAGTAGAACTCTTGGAATAATTAGAATAAACAGCCCTATTCCAAGTGTCGGGAATGAGAGTCCGAAAATAGCCGAGACTTTTACTGCCTCCTGAACAGGCTCAATCCATGGGTATGACACATAGAATGTAGTGCTCATAAACTGTTCAAGTATCGGAAGCCAGTACGAAATCGTTATAAACATTGTCACAAGTCCTGTAACAATAAGCTTTAGTAAAAGCTTTGGCTTTTTAATAAATACATCAAAATTAAGTAATAGCATTAGTACGATAAAAATCATGCACATTGCAAAACTTAACGTGTGGCACAAAAGAACAAATGCCATTCCGGCTCCTAGAATCCACGGCTTATCCATATCCTCAAAGCACAAATTGTACACGCCGTATACTACAAGCGGAACAAAAATAAAGGCCGTATATTCTCCTACTGCTGCCCTGACAATAATATCATCAAGGTGATATGCGCAAAGCGTGAGAATTACGGCAGATAAAATACCGATATATCTGTTTTTGGAAATGTTCTTTCCGCAATAATAAGCTACAGCATAGCAAAATACTACGCATAGAATCATGAACAGATGATAAGAATTATTAATTGAAAAACCGCATACTCTTAATAATGCAGGAATATACAGTAAGAAATCCGGGTAAAAAAGCGAGCTTGCATAGCCCATTCCTCCAAAGTAAGTAGGATTGACCTTTAGAAACGGCTTGCCCATTTCTATCTGCTGCTTAAGAGCTTCAATTCTTAAAATATGATATGAACTGTCATGTCCTAAAAGGCAGTACCTTGAAATCAAAGGACTGATGGCAACAAGTATCGACACTAGCGTAACAGAAAAAAATATTTGATTTTCTCTTTGTTTAATCCATTTCATTTCTATATTAATTCTCTAAATATGAAGTATGTTAACAACGCATATCTGTTTTATTATATCATATATCACTTTGTATGCGTACTAGCAGCCATAATTACTGAACTGCCGTAAGCTCTGAAAATGACATTGTAAGATCATTTCCGTCGTTTCCGACATTAATTGTATAGCTTTTTGTCTCATATCCCGATTTGGAAAGTGTAATCGTATGACTTCCCGTAACCTTAAGTGTGCTGCAAGGTGCAATTCCTATATATGTTCCGTCAAGATATACTTCAACTCCTTCAGGTCCTTCTATATATATCTTCTTATTGTCAGAAATTATCGTATTTTCAGATACGTTACTGCTGTCAGCTGTAGAAGACGACGAACTTGAAGAAGCACCGGATGATGAACTCGATGATGAACTCGACGATGCACCGGATGATGAGCTCGACGATGAACTTGTAGAATCCGAAGAACTTGATGAACTTGATGAACTCGATGAATCTGAATTTTCTTCCTTATCAAGTTCAATAGCAATGTTAGCCATTTCGGAGCCTACTCTTATATTGGCATGAACAGTCTCATATCCTGCAAGCTCAACCCTTACTGAGTGGATCCCGTATTCAAGCGGAACTCTCTGTTCAAAGTCGGTCATAATTCCATCAACATAAAGCTGTGCATAATCCGGAAAAATTTTGAACAGTACATGTCCGATTGCAACCTCTTCAATCTCAGCCTTTGATAAGTCAAGCTTTGTCTCTTTGTCTCTTGTAACCTTAAGAGTATCCCTTCCGACATATCCTTTATTTGTGACCTTAATATCATATGTTCCCTCAGGAACCGGGATAAGCATTCCTTCCGTAAGAATCGTAATAATGTCCTGACCTATCTCTATCCAACCGCCAACAAAATATGAATCATTTGTAACTCTTATATATCCGTGTCCTTCTTCAATCTGAACAGAATATACATCCTTATCGATTCCTCTTACTGTAATTGTATCAAGTGACGTAACGTCTAATAACTTCCCTACTTTATCACCTGATGCAATTATTGCATTTGATGACATTTTATAAAGGTCGTCTGCAATTTTAATAGTCTTTCCTTTTTCGTCTATTTCGAATTTGTCAATATTGTTAAGTTCCCATGCATCCTTAGAACGGCTTACCCTTGAAAGTCTTGAATCAAATGTTGTAAATTCAATATCAACAATATCACCGACCATAATTTCTGCTGCGGTAAGAGGGCCGTCGTTTTTTGTTAAAAACTCTGTCTTCCCGTCATATGACAAAGCCTTATCATCGCCTCCCTTAATATTCCTTAAGGTAATTTTCTTTTCTTCCACATCTTTACTTATTACGATGCATGTATCACCTGCCGTAAGTCTTTTCTTACTTACAACAAGGTCTTCATCTCCTGTACTCTCCGCATTATCTGAATCTTCGCTCCCATGTTCCTTACTCTGTGAGTAAATTGGATTACTTAAGCGCTTTTTCTCAGAGTATTCCTTTGCTACAAGTAAAAACAATACTGATGCAAATACAAGTAATGCAATTGTAGGTACTACCATTTTTTTCATGCCTTTTCCAAAAGGTAATCGTAATTATTGTGTGAAGGCGTAATAAGAACATCGTCTAAAAGCGCCTTTAATATTTCACCAAGAATAGGGCCTTCCTTAATTCCTGAATTAATTAAATCTCTGCCTTTAATTTGCAGGTCTTTTATAGAAAGACAATCTTTTCTAAGGATTATCTCACGGTATTTTTTTTCAAGCTCTGCAATGTATAAAAGCTTTTCTTCCCTTAAATATTCACTCTGTGAAAGCATGTCTGCAGTTCTTACTTTAAGCATCATTTCCATTCTGCTAAGCCCCACCATAACTATTAGTCTTCTGACGCTTTCATCAGTAAGCTTAGGTCTTAAATCATGCAATCTGACTAATGTTCTTACATTTTCGATTGTATCGTTATCAAGCTTTAAGCGCCTCATAATGTTAACAGCTATTTTTTCGGATGCTTCAGGGTGTTGTTTAAAATGGTCTGTTTGATTTTCATCGGTTGTTCTGCACGATGGCTTTCCAAAATCATGAAAGAGCATTGTAAGCTTTAATATTTTATTTTCTCTTTCATCAAATTGATCCTTAAACTTATCTATTTCAATAAGTGAATGTATTGTATGCTCACCGACCGAGTAAATGTGATGCTTTGTATTCTGCAAAGTATCCATACATAAATCAAATTCAGGAAGAATTACCTTTGTAACGCCAAGCTCATAAGCCCTTCTTATTTTGTCGGGATGATCTGATTTAAGAAGCTTGATTAGCTCTGTTGCAATTCTCTCGGCACTTATTTTTGACAGATTTGCGGCTAACTCACTGATTGCGCTCTCAAGCTCTGAGTCCATTTCATAATCAAGCTCTGCACTAAACCTTAAAGCCCTTAATATTCTAAGTGCATCTTCACTTAATCTCTCATTGGCATTTCCGACTGCCTTAAGAGTTTTTGATTCGATACAGCTTAATCCGTCAAATTCATCAATGAGTCCCGAAGAATCCGAATACGCCATTGCATTTATCGTGAAATCGCGGCGCTTTAAATCTTCTACAAGCCTGTCTGTAAAAATCACTTCCTTAGGATGACGCATATCCTCATATTCACTGTCGATTCTGTATGTCGTGATTTCATATCCGACATCGGCAAACATAACTGTGACGGTTCCATGCTGTATTCCTGTATCTATTGTACGTCTGAAGAGCTTTTTAACCTGATTAGGCATAGCAGATGTAGTTATGTCCCAATCTTTAGGATTTCTCCCTAAAATAGAATCTCGCACACAGCCACCTACGGCATAGGCTTCAAAGCCGGCATCATTTAACGTATCAATGATGAGCTTAACCTTATCCGGAAGTTTAATTTGTATGCGAGATTTATCTAATACCATTTATGTTCCTTATGATTGCATCGCGTGCTACTCATAAAGCTGTTATTTTACAAGAGCAACCGTTTCTTCACAAATTGCAAGTTCCTCGTTAGTTGGAACAACCATAACCTTAATCGGTGAAGATTCTGTAGAAATTTCGATTTCTTCACCTCTTATTTTATTCTTTTCATCGTCTATTTCTATACCTAAATACTTAAAGTATTCCATAACCGATTTTCTGACTGATGCGTTGTTCTCACCAACACCTGCTGTGAATACAATTGCATCAACTCCGTTCATTGCAGTGATATATGAACCGATATACTTGGCAACATGATATGAATATGTGTCAAGTGTGTCTGTAGCTCTCTTATTACCTTCTTCACTTGCTGATAACAAGTCTCTAAAATCACTTGAAATACCTGAGAGTCCGAGTACACCTGACTTCTTGTTAAGTATTGTATTCATATCTTCAACTGAGATGTTTTCTTTCTTACAGATAAATTCAATAATTGCAGGGTCAATATCACCTGAACGTGTTCCCATTATAAGTCCTTCAAGCGGAGTAAGTCCCATTGAAGTATCAACACACTTACCGTTAAGTACAGCTGAAATTGATGCTCCGTTTCCTAAATGACACACAATAACCTTAAAGTTATTAATGTCTCTTCCTAATATTTCAGCCGTTCTCTTTGAAACAAATGAATGACTCGTTCCATGGAATCCGTAACGGCGCACTCTGTATTTTTCATAATATTCATATGGAATACCGTAAAGATATGCCTTAGAAGGCATTGTCTGATGGAATGCCGTATCGAAAACCGCTACCATTTTAACCTGAGGCATTAATGCCTTGCAGGCAGAAATTCCGATTAAGTTAGCAGGATTGTGAAGTGGCGCAAGGTCGTTACACTCTTCAATTGCCTTGATTACGTCATCATCAATTAATACGGCTTCTGCAAACTTCTCTCCGCCATGAACAACTCTGTGTCCAACGGCATCAATTTCTGAAAGAGACTTAATTGCACCGGTCTTTTCATCTGTGAGTGCTTCGATTACAAGCTCCACAGCCTTCTTATGGTCAGGCATTGGGATTTCTTTAGTAATCTTGTCGCATCCCTTTGACTGGTTGGTAATTGCCGAACCTTCTATTCCGATTCTCTCACAAAGACCTTTAGCCAATACTTCCTTTGAGTCTGAATTAATGAGCTGATACTTAAGTGATGAGCTTCCACAGTTAATTACAAGTACATTCATTTAAACGCCTCCAAAAAACATTCAAAATCACGTATATGCATATTACAAGTGAATCAAAATGATTTAATGCAGTGCCTGCTACGTGACACAATAAAATAAAAAAATCGGGGTGACGTGATTCGAACACGCGGCCTCTTCGTCCCGAACGAAGCGCTCTACCAAGCTGAGCCACACCCCGGCTTTTCAACTAATTGATTATACCAAATATATACCTTATGTTTCAAGTAATGCATCAGAAAGTTTTGCAAATTTTTCAAGATCAAGTGCCTCGCCTCTTATATTTTCACTTAGGCCGATACTGTTTAGTGCCATGGCAACCTGCTCTTTTGTATATGATAACCCGGAGAAATTGGAAATACCGTTAATTAATGTCTTCCTCCTCTGGTTAAAACTTGCCCTGATAAGATTAAACATAAGCTTTTCATCCTTTACTGTTACAGGCGGCTCTTTATGACATGTAAGACGTATTACAGCCGATGCGACATTTGGTCTTGGAATGAAGCAGTTCATCGGAACATTTGCAACGATGTAAGGCTTTGCATAGTACTGAACGGCAAGCGATAATGCGCCGTAATCCTTAGTTCCAGGTCCTACCATCATTCTGTCTGCAACTTCCTTTTGAACCATAACCGTTATTGTATCAATCGGAATTTTATTTTCAAGAAGAGACATGATTATCGGCGTCGTAATATAATATGGCAGATTCGCAACAACCTTAACCGGTTTATTATCGTTTCTCTCAGCAATAAGCTTATTTAAATCAACCTTTAACACGTCTTCATTAATGATATCGACATTATCAAATCCGGACAAAGTCTCTGATAGAATCGGAATTAACTCTTTATCGATTTCTATTGCAGTAACGTGCCTGCATTCGGGTGCCATACGCTCAGTCATCGTCCCGATTCCAGGACCGATTTCAATTACGTAGTCATCCTTACTAAGCTCTGCTGCCGCAATTATTTTATTAAGCACATGCTCATCAATTAAAAAGTTCTGTCCATACTTCTTCTGTATGGAGAAGTTGTGCTTTTTAATTATTTCCTGCGTATTTTTAAAATTGCTTAATTCAGACATTTGTCCTCCAGTCTGTAAAGTGCCCTCGCGTTGTCAAATAAAATCTTCTCCATATCATCATATGGAATATCCCGTAATGATGCAATCTCAGAAATAATATATTTAAGATTTCCGGAAAAATTTCTTGTCCCTCTAATCGGGTCAGGTGCCATGTAAGGACTGTCTGTCTCAACGACCAATCTCTCAATCGGCACTGTCTTAGCAACCTCTTTTGCCTTTTTGCCGTTTTTAAATGTTACAGGTCCGTCAAGCCCTATGTAAAATCCCATATCAACACATTCTAACGCTATTTCCTTACTGTATGAAAAGCAATGAATAACTCCGCCTGTTTTACCTGCATCAGTCTCTTTTAATATATCAAGTGTGTCCTTTGCAGAATCTCTTGAATGAATTATTAGCGGAAGGTTTACTTTTTGTGCAAGCTCAATCTGCTTTTTAAACCACATTTTCTGTACTGTTGGCTCAGGGTCATCATCAAAATGATAATCAAGTCCGATTTCGCCTATTGCGACAATTTTATCATTTGCTGCAAGCTCCTCCATCTTATGAAGCCACTCATCATTCAGCTTATCAACTTCACTTGGATGTACTCCGATTGTCCCATACATAAACGGATATTTCTCAGTTAATGAGATAATATCGTAAAAATCGTCAACTCCCGCGGATACTTCAACCGCACAGGCTACATTATTATCATGTAACGATGAAATTACATCTTGTCTGTCCTCGTCAAATCGGGCATCAAGATAGTGTGCATGCGTATCAAAAATCATAAAAACCTCTTAAATATTCATACCATACAAAAAGCACCAGCCCCATGGAATAATCCACAAAACCGGTGCTACGATGCGCGATCAGGGGCTCGAACCCTGGACACCCTGATTAAGAGTCAGGTGCTCTACCAACTGAGCTAATCGCGCTCATTATTGCGTCCTTTCCAAGACGCAATAGTGATTATAACACATTATTTCTCTATTGCAAGAACTTTTTTTAATTTTCTTGCGTTTTTTATTTATTTTATGCCTTCGTATCCCTTAAATGCAGCAAGTGCCTGTTTCTGATACTTCTGATACCGGTCTAACAGATAACTTTGATAGTCAAGACCTGTCTGTTGAACCATGCTTGTATACTGAGCGTTCTGAAGCTGCTGGACTGACGCAAGCATATATGACTGCTGAACGGCTCTTGCCTGTGCCGCAATTGCTTCCTGATACACTAGAAGTGCCTTTGCATACTGATCGGCGATTGCCTGATTATACTGTGCCATTAACGCCTGCTGTGCTTCAAGCGCAATTCTGTT
>SFNX01000155.1 GCA_004552595.1 Lachnospiraceae bacterium
TATGCGCCCTGCATTAATTTGTAGGGCGTTTTTATAAGGAGAACAATGATGGAGAAAAAGAAAATTCTGCTTTTTTACCCGCCGGGACCAATGTATCAGAGAGGTGAGGACAGATGTCAGCAAAACATTGACGATGCGTCGGCCGAGGCAATAAGAGCATGCAATGACTTAGGATATGCTGCTGCAATACTTTTACAGAAGGGCTATGATGTAAAGCTTAGAGACTACATGACTGAGAGAGCATCATTAAACGACCTTCATAGAGAAATGGCAGAGTATAAGCCTGACCTTATTATGATGAGTATCACCAATACTACTATTTATGGTGATTTAGAGATTATTAATGACCTTAAGGCAAAGTATAATCCTGTTACTGTAATCAAGGGTGCACTTTTCTATGACCCTGAGCAGGAAATGATGGATATGCTTGATTTGTCTTCAACAGATTATATTATCGGTGGCGAGACAGACTTTGCTATCGGCGAGATTGCGGATTATGCTCTTAAGGGAGAGGGTAATATAGATGATGCACTTTCGATTCTGTATAAGACAGAAGACGGAAGCTTTAAAAGAACAGCTTTTCATCAGTGGGCAGGAGACCTTGATTCAAGACCTTTCCCTGCAAGACATCTTATGAACAACGCTCTTTATAAAAGACCTGATACGGATGAGCCAATGGCTACTATCCAGACTGCAAGAGGATGTCCTTCGGCATGTGTATTCTGCCTGACTCCTATTATTTCAGGTACATGTGTCAGATTCAGAAGTCCTCAGAATGTACTTGATGAAATGCTTGAGTGCTATGATGTTCACGGCATTAAGTCTTTCTTCTTTAAGGCAGATACATTTACAATCGACCCTAAGTGGGTTAAGGAAATGTGTGAATTAATTATTAATTCCAAGATGCACGGAAATATTACATTTACTGCTAATTCAAGAGTTAATCCGTTATCAAAGGAGACGCTTCAACTTATGAAGGATGCAGGATGCTTTATGGTTGCATTCGGATTTGAATCAGGCTCTGATGAAATGTTAAAGACATTACGTAAAGGTACTACTGTAGAGATGAACCTGCGTGCGGCAAAGTGGTGCCACGAGGTCGGACTTCAGTTCTGGGGATTTTACGTTATCGGATTCCCATGGGAGAATAGGGAACACATTCTGGCTACGAAGAAGCTCATTATGGAATCAGATCCTGACTTTATTGAGGTTAAGATGGCGTTGCCGTTCTATGGCACTCCTTTATATGATGCATGTAAGGAATTCGACCTTCTTGCGGAATCACCTATGGGATGCGACTTCTTCCACTCGGCTATGAAGGGAACTAAGTATTTATCTCAGGAGGAAGTTGAAAAGCTTCGTAAGAACATCTTACTTTCGTTCTACTTAAGACCTAAATACATCTTTAAGAAGATGAGTGAGTGTATCACGAAGCCGGGAGTATTTTTAAACTACTGCAAGTATGGAATAAAGCTTGTAGTTAATCTATTTAAGAGATAATAAGTACAATGCTATATAAAATACAAAAGGGTACGGTTGAGTATGGCGCTGATGTAATACTTGACAATATCGACTTTGAAATTAAAAACAAAAATGAAAAAATTGCCGTAGTCGGACGTAATGGCTGCGGCAAAACTACGTTATTAAAGCTTATTGCAGGAGACATTTCATTAACAAGACATGATGGCGATGAGGATACTGCAATCTTTAAAACAGGCAATTTAGAGATTGGGTATTTAAGGCAGATTGCTTTTGAAAACGAAGAACTTACGCTTGATGAGGAAATCAGAAAAGTATTCAAAAGAATACTTGATATGAAAAAACGTCTTGATGAGCTTGTTATTTTTATGTCGGAAAACAGCGTAAGCGAAACAGAACACGAAAAGCTTGCACACGAATATGTTGAGCTTGAAGAGAAGTTTAAGGACGACGGCGGATATTATTACGAAAAGGAATACGACACAATATTAAGAAAATTCGGATTTAGCGATGATGATAAGAAAAAGAAGCTTAATGAATTTTCAGGAGGCCAGAGAACAAAACTGGCATTTATAAAATTGCTTTTATCAAAGCCTGACATCCTGCTTCTTGACGAGCCTACAAACCATTTAGATATTACAGCAATTGAGTGGCTTGAGGGCTATATTAAAAATTACAAAAAGGCATGCGTTATCGTGTCGCATGACAGAATGTTCCTTGATAACACAGTAGAAACCGTATATGAGATAGAACATAACAGAATAAAGCGTTATTCGGGTAATTATACGTATTTCGTTAACAAAAAGAAAGAAGATTATGACAGACAGCTCAAGGCATATAATGCTCAGCAAAAAGAAATAGAAAGACTTGAAAGAGTAGCTGAAAGATTTATGGCCAAGGCAACTAAGACTTCAATGGCGCAGAGTAAGCTAAAGGCAATTGAGCATATGGATAAAATCGAAGCGCCTGATAAGTATGATAACAGAACTTTTCGCGCAAGCTTTGAAATTCAGGCTGAGACAGGTAAGGATGTTCTCTTTGTTAAGGACTTGGAAATCGGTTATGACAGAGTACTAAGTAAAGTAAATTTAGACATTAAGAGAGGACAGAGACTTGCTATAATCGGGGGCAACGGTGTCGGTAAATCAACACTTCTTAAAACACTTGTTGGAATTTTAGAGCCGCTTGGCGGAGAATACAGGTATGGCACTAATGTTCAGATTGGATATTTTGACCAGAAGATGGCAGAATATTCGTCTGATAAGCGGGTTATTGATGATTACTGGGACGAATATCCGAACCTTACCGAAACCGAAGTGAGAAACTGTCTTTCGGCGTTTTTGTTCACAGGTGAAGAAGTATTTAAGAACGTCAACATGCTTTCCGGCGGAGAGAGAGTCAGGCTTGCGCTTGCCAAGATTTTCAAGCAGAAGCCTAACGTTTTGATTCTTGATGAGCCTACAAACCATATGGACATTGTCGGCAAGGAAACGCTTGAATCAATGCTAAAGGATTTCGCAGGAACGGTTATTTTCGTTTCACACGACAGATATTTTGTTAAGAAAGTATCGGACGTCATTTTGGAAATGAAGGAAGGTGGTTCTAAGTTGTGGCAGTTTGGCTATGATGATTATATGGAAAAAAGTGCCAAG